>NZ_JBSHBN010000001.1:0-143658 GCF_053612025.1 Kitasatospora sp. NPDC054768 | reverse complement strand
GGCTCCCAGTAGACGACTGGGTTGATAGGCCGGATATGGAAGCCCTGTGAGGGGTGGAGTTGACCGGTACTAATAGGCCGAGGGCTTGTCCTCAGTTGCTCGCGTCCACTGTGTTGTTCTGAAACAACGACCCGCCCGAATCTTTTTGTCGGGTGTGCGGTGACAGTTTCATAGTGTTTCGGTGGTCATAGCGTGAGGGAAACGCCCGGTTACATTCCGAACCCGGAAGCTAAGCCTTACAGCGCCGATGGTACTGCAGGGGGGACCCTGTGGGAGAGTAGGACGCCGCCGAACAATTCTTCAGAAGAACCCCCATCCGGGATCCGGATGGGGGTTCTTCGCGTTTCCCGGCGATTGTCAGAGCTTGAGTTTGAACCCGACGTGCGAGGCCGTGAAGCCGAGCCGCTCGTAGAAGCGGTGCGCGTCCGTGCGCGTCGCGTCGGAGGTGAGCTGGACGAGGTCGGCGCCGAGTTCCCGGGAGCGGTCGACGGCCCAGCGGATGAGGTCGGTGCCCAGTCCGCTGCCGCGTTCCTCGGCGTGGATGCGGACGCCCTCGATGATCGTTCGGGTGGCGCCGGCCCGGGAGAGGCCCGGGACGACGGTGAGCTGCAGGGTGCCGACGGTGCGGCCGGCCCGGTCGGCGACGACCAGGTGCTGGTGGGGGTCGCCGTCGAGGCGGGCGAAGGCGGCGCGGTAGGGGGTGAGGTCGTCGGGGCTCTCGCGGGTGGCGCCCAGTGGGTCGTCGGCCAGCATGGTCACGATCGCCGGCAGGTCGTCGGCGGTGGCCCGTCGGATCGTCAGAACAGCCGTTTCAGTCATGATCAGAGACTAGAAGCATGTGAGGCGGCCACCACACCCTGTCTACGCCCGTAGCACCCCTTCACGGCCCTTCTGAAGGGCCGTGGGTCCCGAGGGGCGTGGGCCCCATCGGCCGTCACTCCCCGGGCTTGGTGCTGGTGATGACGGCGAAGACGGCGCCGTGCGGGTCGACCAGTTGGGCCAGACGGCCGACGCCGTGCACGTCCATGGCCGGGATCCGTACGGTCGCGCCGAGGGTGGCGGCGATGGCGAGGCTGGCGTCGGTGTTGGGGACCTCGAAGTAGGGGAGCCAGTGCGAGCCGGTGCCGCGTGCGGTGTGTTCGGGGCCGAGCTGCATGATGCCGCCGTGGGCGTCGTCGGTGCCGCCGCCGGCCGGGGTGAGGACGGTGTACATCAGCTCGCCGAGCGGGACGTCCTGCTCCTGCCAGTCGAAGACGGCGCGGTAGAAGGACTTGGCGCGTTCGGCGTCGACGCTGTAGCACTCGGCCCAGCAGAGGCTGCCCTCCTCGGTGACGAGGTCCAGGCCGCGGGTGTCGTGCGGCTGCCAGACGGCGAAGTCGGCGCCGGTCGGGTCGGTGCAGCCGGCCATCCGGCCCGCGGTGAAGACGTCGAAGGGGGCGTACCGGACGCGGCCGCCGGCCTGTTCGACCAGGGCGGTGGTGCGGTCGGCGTCCTCGGTGGCGAAGTAGAGCGTCCAGCCGGGCGGGGTCGCCTCGTCGGGGAGCGGGCCGAGGGCGGCGACGGTCCGGCCGTCGAGCTGGAAGAAGCCGTAGCCGCCGGCCTCGGGACCGGCCGAGTCGAAGGTCCAGCCGAACAGCGTGGTGTAGAAGTCGACGGACGCGCGGGTGTCGGGGCTGCTCAGGTCGAGCCAGTCCGGGGAACCGGGGCGGAAGTCGGTGTTGAGCATGGCGGCACTGCTCCTCGGACGGGGCCCGGGCGGGCGCGGTCGACGGCGGTCCCCCTCGGTCCCTCCCAGCCTGGCACCTCGGCCGGGGCGGTGCACGGCAGGCAACGGGTTCCGGGGCTGTCGGTACGGGGCGGTACGGTGCGTAGCGGCATTGATCCACCCGTACCGGTCGAAGGGGGTCCGGTGAGCAAGCAGGCGGCGCAGTCCGGGCAGCAGGTGCCGCACCAGCTCGCGCAGGTCGAGGGCGTGCTGGAGCGGATCACCTATGCCAACGAGGAGACCGGTTACACGGTGGCCCGGGTGGACACCGGGCGGGGCGCGAACGACCTGCTGACGGTGGTGGGCGCGCTGCTGGGGGCGCAGGTCGGCGAGTCGCTGCGGTTGCACGGGCGGTGGGGTTCGCACCCGCAGTACGGGCGGCAGTTCACGGTCGAGAACTACACCACGGTGCTGCCCGCCACCGTCCAGGGGATCCAGCGGTACCTGGGCTCGGGGCTGATCAAGGGGATCGGGCCGCGGTTCGCCGAGCGGATCGTGGAGCGCTTCGGGGTGGAGACCCTGGACGTGATCGAGAACGAGCCGGGCCGGCTGATCGAGGTGCCGGGGCTGGGGCCGAAGCGGACGAAGAAGATCGCGGCGGCCTGGGAGGAGCAGAAGGCCATCAAGGAGGTGATGGTCTTCCTGCAGGGGGTCGGGGTGTCCACCTCGCTGGCCGTGCGGATCTACAAGCAGTACGGCGACGGCTCGATCGGGGTGGTGCGCAACGAGCCCTACCGGCTGGCCTCGGACGTGTGGGGCATCGGCTTCCTGACGGCGGACCGGATCGCCCAGGCGGTGGGCATTCCGCACGACAGCCCGGAGCGGGTGAAGGCCGGCCTGCAGTACGCGCTGTCGCAGAGCACCGACCAGGGGCACTGCTTCCTGCCGGAGGAGCGGCTGATCGCGGACGGGGTGAAGCTGCTCCAGGTGGACGTCGGGCTGGTGATCGACTGCCTGGCGGAGCTGGTGACGGCGGAGGGGGTGGTGCGCGAGGCGGTCCCGGGGGAGGGCGGCTTGCCGGTGACGGCGGTGTACCTGGTGCCGTTCCACCGGGCGGAGATCTCGCTGGCCAACCAGTTGGTCCGGCTGCTGCGGTCGGACGCGGACCGGATGCCGTGGTTCGGGAACGTGGACTGGCCGGTGGCGCTGGAGTGGCTGGCGAAGCGGACCGGGGCCGAACTGGCGCCGGAGCAGGAGCAGTCGGTGCGGCTCGCGTTGACCGAGAAGGTCGCGGTGCTGACGGGCGGTCCGGGGTGCGGCAAGTCGTTCACGGTGAAGTCGATCGTGACGCTGGCGCTGGCGAAGCGGGCCAAGGTGGTGCTGGCGGCGCCGACCGGCCGGGCGGCGAAGCGGCTGGCGGAGCTGACCGGGGTGGAGGCCTCGACGGTGCACCGGCTGCTGGAGCTGAAGCCGGGCGGGGACGCCGCGTACGACCGGGACCGGCCGCTGGACGCGGACCTGGTGGTGGTCGACGAGGCCTCGATGCTGGATCTGATCCTGGCGAACAAGCTGGTCAAGGCGGTGCCGCCGGGGGCCCACCTGCTGTTCGTGGGGGACGTGGACCAGTTGCCGTCGGTGGGCGCCGGGGAGGTGCTGCGGGATCTGCTGGCCGAGGGCGGGCCGATCCCGTCGGTGCGGCTGACCAGGATCTTCCGGCAGGCCCAGCAGTCCGGCGTGGTGACCAACGCGCACCGGATCAACGAGGGCAGGCCGCCGCTGACGGACGGTCTGGCGGACTTCTTCCTGTTCGCCGAGGACGACGCGGAGCGGGCGGCCGGGCTGACGGTGGACGTGGTGGCGCGCCGGATCCCGCAGAAGTTCGGCTTCGACCCGCGCCGGGACGTGCAGGTGCTGGCGCCGATGCACCGCGGCCCGGCGGGCGCGGGGAACCTGAACACCCTGCTCCAGGCGGCGGTGACGCCGGCCCGGGAGGGGTTGGCCGAACGCCGTTTCGGCGGGCGCACGTTCAGGGTGGGGGACAAGGTCACCCAGATCCGCAACAACTACGACAAGGGGCGCAACGGTGTCTTCAACGGCACAGTGGGAGTGGTGACCGCCCTGGCTGTCGACGACCAGCGGCTGACGGTGCTCACCGACGAGGACGAGGAGGTGTCGTACGACTTCGACGAACTGGACGAGCTGGCCCACGCGTACGCGGTGACGATCCACCGCTCGCAGGGCAGCGAGTACCCGGTCGTGGTGATTCCGGTCACCATGTCCGCTTGGACGATGCTCCAGCGAAATCTGCTCTACACCGCTGTGACCAGGGCGAGGAAACTGGTGGTGCTGGTGGGGTCACGCAAGGCGATCGGGCAGGCGGTCCGGGCCGTCAGCGCAGGTCGGAGGCACACCGCGCTCGACCATCGGCTGACAGCTGGATGATTATCCAACGGGATGGTTGCCTCTAATGTTCTCTTGACGTGAAGAGATTTACGGCAGAGCCTAGGGTGGTGCCGATCTTGTCCGGTTCGTACCGGCTGCGGCGGCAGGTTTTGTAGGGGCGGGCCCTTTCGGGCCACCCCGGGTGCGCGACTGTCCTCCGGATGGGGGATGGTAGAGACAGTCAGGGCACCTTGGAAGAGGATTCATTTCGTCGGTGAGGAAGACGTGAGCGACAACTCGGTAGTACTGAGGTACCAGGACGGCGAGTACGAGTACCCCGTCGTCGAGAGCACTGCGGGCAACTCCGGCTTCGACATCTCGAAGCTGCTCCCGCAGACCGGCCTGGTCACCCTGGACAACGGCTTCGGTAACACCGCCGCGTACAAGTCCGCGATCACCTTCGTGGACGGTGACAACGGCATCCTGCGGTACCGCGGCTACCCGATCGAGCAGCTCGCCTCCGATGGCGGCTTCATCGAGACCGCGTACCTCCTGATCAACGGCGAGCTGCCCAACACGGACCAGCTGGCGGAGTTCAACCGCGAGATCACCCAGCACACCCTGCTGCACGAGGACGTCAAGCGCTTCTTCCAGGGCTTCCCGCGGGACGCCCACCCGATGGCCATGCTGTCCTCGGTCGTCGGCGCGCTGTCCACGTTCTACCCGGAGAGCCACAACCCGTTCGACGCGGCCCAGCGCCACCTGTCGACGGTCCGCCTCCTCGCCAAGCTGCCGACGATCGCCGCGTACGCGTACAAGAAGGCGATGGGCCAGCCCTTCGTCTACCCGCGCAACGACCTGAGCTACGTCGAGAACTTCCTGCGGATGACCTTCGCCGTCCCCGCCGAGGACTACGAGCTCAACCCGGTCGTCGTCAACGCGCTGGACAAGCTGCTCATCCTGCACGCGGACCACGAGCAGAACTGCTCGACGTCCACCGTGCGCCTGGTCGGCTCCAGCCACGCCAACCTGTTCGCCTCGATCTCGGCCGGCATCTCGGCCCTGTGGGGCCCGCTGCACGGCGGCGCCAACCAGGCCGTGCTGGAGATGCTGGAGAGCATCCAGAAGGACGGCGGCGACGTCGACGCCTTCATCACGAAGGTGAAGAACAAGGAAGCCGGCGTCAAGCTGATGGGCTTCGGTCACCGGGTCTACAAGGCCTTCGACCCGCGCGCCGCCCAGGTCAAGCTGCTCGCGCACGAGGTCCTCGGCCAGCTCGGCAAGAGCGACGAGCTGCTGGACATCGCGCTCAAGCTGGAGGAGCACGCCCTCAAGGACGACTTCTTCATCTCGCGCAAGCTGTACCCGAACGTGGACTTCTACACCGGCCTGATCTACCGCGCCATGGGCTTCCCGACCAGCATGTTCACCGTGCTGTTCGCGCTCGGCCGGCTGCCGGGCTGGATCGCCCACTGGCACGAGATGATCAACGACCCGACCAGCCGGATCGGCCGTCCGCGCCAGATCTACACCGGCACCGCGATCCGCGACTACGTCCCGCTGGACGCCCGCTGACCGTGGCGGAGCCGACCACCGGCCCGCGCGGAAGCTGAGAGGGGCCCGGCCGCTGTCGAGCGGCCGGGCCCCTTCGCGTCCCGGTGGCGCGCCCGAGGGCCCGCGCGGGGACGGAACCGTACGGCGCACGACTCCGGGGTCGGCCGCAGCCGGGGACGGCCGCTCAAAGCGTCCCAGGCCCGCCAGGACCCCGGCGTCGTGCGCGAAGGCCGTCGGGTTCGACGACCGTTCCCGGGGCCCGCCGGAGCCCCGTCGGCGACAGTCCTGGAAGCGCGGGGACACATTGCCGTTCAGCGTGTCCCCGCCCATCGGAAAAACTGCCGCACTACCAACCTAAGACGTATCAGGGTGCGAGAAGTTACGCCCGGGGGGTGTGAGCTGCCTCTCGCCACGCTCCGTGTGCGCGTCGTACCACGCCCATATCACACCTTCGCTCGCGCGGGACGTCACCCTCCCCGCAGTCACGGCAACCGAGCGTGATAGGAATCGTGGCATTCCGGTACGGACCGTCGCGCACATTCGCCGCGCGACGGCGGAACTGGGGAGGGAGTGCGCAGATGGCCAGGAACGTCGTCGTCACCGGCGGTGGCACGGGAATCGGGTACGAAGTCACGCGGCGGTTCGTCGAGGCCGGCGACCACGTGGTGATCGTGGGGCGCCGCCGGGAGGTCCTGGAGAAGGCCGCGGCCGACCTCGGACCGAACGTCACCCCGCTGGTGTGCGACCTCGCCGACCCGGACGCCGTCGAGGCCGCGCTCGCCGAACTGCCCGAGCGCATCGACGTCCTGATCAACAACGCCGGCAGCCGCGAGACCGTGGTCGGCGGCGGGCCGCACGCCCTGCTGGCGCGCTGGCGCGGCGACTTCGAGCGCAACGTGCTGACCGTGGTGCTGCTCACCGAGTCGGTCCGCGACCGGCTCACCCCGGGCTCCGGCCGGGTGGTCACCGTCAGCTCCATCGCCGCCCTGCGCGGGGCCGGCTCGTACGGCGCGGCGAAGGCCTCGCTGCACGCCTGGAACCACTTCCTGGCCGCCCAGTTGGGCACCTCGGGCATCACCGCCAACATCGTCGCGCCGGGCACCGTCGCGGGCACCGAGTTCTTCGGGCCGCGGCTGGACGAGGCCGAGGTCGCCCGCCGGGCCGCCCGCACCCTGCTCGGGCGGATCGGCGAGAGCGGCGAGGTCGCGGCGGCGGTGCACTTCCTGGCCTCGCCCGAGGCCGGGTTCATCACCGGCGAGATCCTGCACTGCAACGGCGGCGAGCTGCTGGGGCGTTGAGCCGCCCGGACGTTCGGGCGCCGGAACCCCGGGGCGCCGGGCGTCGAGACATGCCGCAGGCCCCGACCGGAACCGGTCGGGGCCTGCGGCGTGTACGGGCTCAGGCGGGCCGGAAGCGGCGCAGCCGCAGGCTGTTGGTGACCACGAAGACCGAGGAGAAGGCCATCGCGGCCCCCGCGATCACCGGGTTGAGCAGGCCGGCCGCGGCCAGCGGGATCGCCGCCACGTTGTAGCCGAAGGCCCAGAACAGGTTGCTCTTGATGGTGCCCAGGGTCCTGCGGGAGAGCCGGATGGCGTCGGCCGCCGAGCGCAGGTCGCCGCGGACCAGGGTGAGGTCGCCGGCCTCGATGGCGGCGTCGGTGCCGGTGCCCATCGCCAGGCCCAGGTCGGCCTGGGCGAGCGCGGCCGCGTCGTTGACGCCGTCGCCGACCATCGCCACGACCCTGCCCTCGGCCTGCAGCCGCTTGACGGTGTCGACCTTGTCCTGCGGCATGACCTCGGCGATCACGTGCTCCGGCGCGATGCCGACCTCGGCCGCCACGGCCTCGGCGACCAGCCGGTTGTCGCCGGTCAGCAGCACCGGGGTCAGGCCCAGTGCGCGCAGCTTGCCGATCGCCTCGGCGCTGGTCGGCTTGACCGCGTCGGCGACCTCCAGCACGGCCCGCGCCTCGCCGTCCCAGCCGACCGCGATCGCGGTGCGGCCGGCCGCCTCGGCGGCGGACTTGGCCTCGGCCAGCGTCTCGGGCAGGTGCTGCGACCACGCGTTCAGCAGGGCCTCCCGGCCGGCCACCACGGCGTGGCCGGCCACCACGCCCTGGACGCCCAGGCCCGGGACGTTCTCGAAGCCCTCGACCGCGGGCAGTTCGCCGGCCTTGGCGGCGGCGGTGGCGATCGCCCGGGCGATCGGGTGTTCGGAGGCGTGCTCCAGGGCGCCGGCCAGGCGCAGCACCTCGGCCCGGTCCACGCCCTCGGCGGTGTGCACCGCGAGCAGGGTCATCTGGCCGGTGGTGACGGTGCCGGTCTTGTCCAGGACGATGGTGTCGACCTTGCGGGTGGACTCCAGCACCTCCGGGCCCTTGATCAGGACGCCCAGCTGGGCGCCGCGACCGGTGCCGACCAGCAGGGCGGTCGGGGTGGCCAGGCCGAGGGCGCACGGGCAGGCGATGATCAGCACGGCCACCGCTGCCGTGAAGGCGGCGGTCCAGCCCTCGCCGGTGCCCAGCCAGTAGCCGAGGGTGGCCACCGCGAGGGTGATCACGATCGGCACGAAGACCGCGGAGATCCGGTCGGCGAGGCGCTGGGCGGCGGCCTTGCCGTTCTGCGCGTCCTCGACCAGCCTGGCCATCCGGGACAGCTGGGTGTCGGCGCCGACCCGGGTGGCCTCGACCACCAGGCGCCCGCCCGCGTTGACGGTGGCACCGGTGACGGCGTCCCCGACCCCGACCTCGACCGGAACGGACTCGCCGGTCAGCATCGAGGCGTCCACGGCCGAGGCGCCCTCGACCACCGTGCCGTCGGTGGCGATCTTCTCGCCCGGCCGGACCACGAAGCGGTCGCCCACCGCGAGATCCGCGATCGGGATGCGCAGTTCGGTTCCGCCGCGCAGCACCGTCACGTCCTTGGCGCCCAGTTCCAGCAGCGCCTTGAGCGCGGCCCCGGCGGTGCGCTTGGAGCGCGCCTCGAAGTAGCGGCCGGCCAGGATGAAGGCGGTGACGCCGGCCGCCGCCTCCAGGTAGATGTTGGACGAGCCGTCGCTGCGGCCGATGGTGAACTCGAAGCCGTGCCGCATGCCCGGCATCCCGGCGTCGCCGAGGAACAGCGCCCACAGCGACCAGAGGAACGCGGCGAGGGTGCCGAGCGAGACCAGGGTGTCCATGGTCGCGGCGCCGTGCCGGGCGTTGGTGAACGCGGCCCGGTGGAACGGCCAGGCGGCGTAGGTGACGACCGGCGCGGCGAGGGTCAGCGACAGCCACTGCCAGTTGTCGAACTGGAGGGCCGGCACCATCGCCATCGCGATCACCGGGACCGCGAGCGCCACCGCGGTGAACAGCCGCTGGCGCAGCGGGGCCAGTTCGTCGGCCGGCTCGGCCTGCTCGCCGCTCCCGCCCTCGGCGACCGGGGGCTTGGGCAGCGCGGCGGTGTAGCCGGTGGCCTCGACGGTGGCGATCAGGTCGGCGACCTCGACCCCGCCCTCGAAGGAGACCTTCGCCTTCTCGGTGGCGTAGTTGACGCTGGCGGTGACCCCGTCCATCCGGTTGAGCTTCTTCTCGATGCGGGCCGCGCAGGAGGCGCACGTCATTCCGCCGATCGAGAGTTCCACCTCCGCGGAGGCGGGTGCCTGGGTAGTCATCGTCGCTCCTCGTGACGTCGTCGTGCGGTACGTTCGGCGGCCGGGCCTTCATACCTAGGAGGGGTATCGGGCGGTGCCGGGTTCATTTATACCCCAGAGGGGTATCGACCGCAAGGGTTGAGCGATACCCCCGGCAGGTATTTTTCCGGGGTGGCGACCGCTTGAGTGAATACCCCCATGGGGTATTCACTCAAGGCATCGAACCCCGCCGGAACCCCGAGGAGGACCCCATGGCCGGCTACCACGACGACAAGGACCGGCTGCTGCGCCGGCTGCGCCGCGTCGAGGGCCAGATCCGCGGCCTCCAGCGCATGGTCGACACCGACACCTACTGCATCGACACGCTCACCCAGGTCTCGGCCGCCACCAAGGCCCTCCAGTCGGTCGCCCTGCAGCTGCTCGACTCCCACCTCGCCCACTGCGTCCACGACGCCATCGCGGCCGGCGGCGCCGAGGCGGACGCCAAGGTCGCCGAGGCCACGCAGGCCATCGCCCGGCTCATGCGGGCCTGAGCGCCCGCCCCGCCCCCCTTTCGCTCCGCGCCACGAGGAGAAACCGCGTCATGAACACCCCGCTGCGCATCACCGCCTTCGCCGCCGGACTCGCCGCCGCCTTCGGCCTCGCCCTCGGCGTCGGCCACGCCACCGGCAGCGGCGGCCCCTCCCCCAAGCCCGCCATGGCCGGGCACGCGGGGCACACCGAGGAGTCGGGCGGCGGCGCCGAGCACCTGCCCGGCGGGCTCCAGATCTCCGAGCGCGGCTACACGCTCAGCGTCGAGAACCCCTTCGTGACCGCCGGCTCCCCCACCGACCTGCGCTTCCGCATCCTCGGCAGCGACGGCAAGCCCGTCACCGCCTACCGGCAGGAGCACGAGAAGGACCTGCACCTGATCGTCGCCCCGCGCGACCTGTCGACCTTCCAGCACCTGCACCCGACCCTGGCCGCCGACGGCACCTGGAGCGCCCGCACCGCCGTCCCCGCCGCCGGGGAGTACCGGGTCCTCGCGGACTTCACCCCGTCCGGCGCCGCCGAGGGACTCACCCTCGGCGCCGACCTGCACGCCGCGGGCGACCTGCGGCCGGCCCCGCTGCCGGAGACCGGACGGACCGTCACGGTCGACGGCTACACCGTCACCCTGGGCGGCGACCTCACGCCCGGGCGCAGCGGCAGGCTGACCCTGAGCGTCAGCAAGGACGGCAGGCCCGTCACCGACCTCCAGCCCTACCTCGGCGCGTACGGCCACCTCGTCGCGCTGCGCGCCGGCGACCTCGCCTACCTGCACGTCCACCCGGACACCGGCGCCCCGGGCCCGGAGATCGGCTTCACCACCACCGCCCCGAGCACCGGCGGCTACCGCCTCTTCCTGGACTTCAAGCACCAGGACACCGTCCGCACGGCGGCCTTCACCGTGACGACGGACGGCGCCGCCGAGGCCCCGGCCCCCGCCGACCACCAGCACTGAGCGGGCCCGTCCGCAGGGTGCCGGACGATCCCGCGCCGACCGCCCCGCCCGGACGGCTCGGACGGCTCGGACGGCTCGGACGGCCGCGGGCCGCCGGTCAGCGTCAGCGGGAGCAGCCGATCCCCCAGGCCGCGGCCCGGGCCGCGGCGGCCGCGCGGTTGGGGAGGTCGAGCTTGGCGAGGATGTGCTCGATGTGGGTCCCCACCGTGCGCGGCGTGATGTACAGCCGCTCGGCGATCTCCCGGTTGGTGCGGCCGGCCGTCAGTTCGGCCAGGACCTGGAGCTCCCGGGGCGAGAGTCCGCCGGGCCGGGACGACGCGGGCGGGACGGCCGCGGTCGCGCCCTCGGGCCGCGAGCCCGCCCGGGGGGCGACGGCCGCGGCGAGCGCCTCGCTGAGCAGGGTGACCACGGCCCGGGCGGGATCGGGCGCGCGCCGCGGCCGACGGGTGCTCACGTTCAGCATCCCGACGTACCGGCCGTCGACGGCGAACAGGCACTGGGCCACACCGCCCTCGATGCCGAGGGGGCGCAGCACCTCCCGGAAGCCCGGGGAGGCCGCGAGGAGCCGCCCGGGGACGTCCCCGAGCCACAGGCCGCCCCGGGCCGGACTGCGGAGCACGGGGAACACCGGATCGTGGTGCAGGCGGGTCTCGATGTACGCCGTGGCGTCGTCCGGGTAGCTCCCGGCCAGGGTGGTGTGGTGCCCGCGCAGCGGATCCCACCGGGCCAGGGAGGCGTGCTCGTACTCCATCACCTCCGACAGTGCCGCCAGGACCGCGTCGAGGCCGGTCGTACCGGCCGCGGCACCCCTGGCGGCCTCGCGGACCCGGACGGCCGCGTCCAGGATGTCCGTCCCGTTCCGTTCCGCCCCGCTTCGCTCCGCTGCCACCGTCCAAGGATGATCATGTGCCCGGAGTTACGTCAATCGCGCGGGGCCTCGTGCACGATCCGCCCGTCCATGACGGTGAGGACGACGGGCATCGTCGGGATGTCGCGGGGGTCGGCGGCGAGCAGGTCCCCGTCGAGCACGCACAGGTCCGCGGCCTTGCCCGGCTCCAGGGAGCCCTTCCAGTCGTCGGCGAAGTCCTGCCAGGCCGCGTCGATCGTGTAGGTGCGCAGCGCCTCGGCCAGGCCGATGCGCTGCTCGGGGCCGCTGACCCGGCCGGCGGCCTTGGACTCGCGCAGCATCATGGTGGCGACGCCCTGGCGCCAGTCCGGGTGGGTGACGGGCGCGTCGGATCCGCTCGTGACCCGCACACCGGCGTCGACGGCGTCGCGGTAGGGCCAGGCGTACGCGGCCCGCTCGGCGCCGACGAGCTCCTCCTCCATGTCGGCGACGGTCCACTTGATGGTGGGGTTCATGTTGACGCCGAAGCCGTGCGCGGCCAGCACCTCCATGCTGTGCGCGGTGAGGAAGTCGCCGTGGATGACGTAGTGGCGGGCGTCGGGCCGCGGGTGCTCGGCCATGGCCGCGGCGAAGGCGTCCGCGACGGTGTCGATGGCCCGGTCGCCGGTGACGTGGACGCCCAGCTGGTGCCCGGCGGTGTGGGCGAGCCGGATCATGGCCCCGATCCCGGCGGTCCGCTCGCTGTCGGTGTCGCCGCCGACGCACAGGGAGCCGCAGCCGCCGCCGACGTACGGCTCGTGCATCCAGGCCGTCCTGTTGGGGACGATGCCGTCGGCGAAGACCTTGACCCCGTGGACCGCGAGGCGGCGCGGATCCGTGTCGCCGAGCCCGCCGAGGGCGGCGAGGCCGCGGGCGAACTCCCCGGTGGTGCTCGCCATGCCGGTGGGCAGCAGCAGGACGCCGACGCGGGCGGTCAGTTCGCCGTCGGCCAGCAGCCGGCGGTAGACGTCGAGGGTCTCCTCGCCGAGCGCGCCCCGCATGATGCCCTCCCCGCCGGGGCCGAGCCCGGGCTCCGTGTAGCTGGTCACGCCGAGCCGGGCGAGGGTGGCGAGGGTCGTCCTGATCGCGTCGGTCCGCTCCTGCCGGCCGAGCGGCGGCAGCGCGTTCTGGACGAGGGCCTGGGCCCCCTCGTGGAGCAGCCCGGTGGGCTCCCCCGCCTCGTCCACGACGATGGCTCCGCCGGGCGGGGCGACGGTGTTCCGGTCGATCCCGATGAGCTCCAGGGCCTTGGAGTTGACCCAGGTGGCGTGTCCGGAGAAGGAGTACAGCACGACGGGGTGGTCCGGGCTCACGGCGTCGAGGTCGTGCCGCGAGGGCTGCCGCGACGGGTCCAGGAGGCACTCGTCGAGGTACCCGGTGTCCCAGCCGTGCCCCGTGGTCCACTGCCCGGCCGGGGTCCGTCCGACGGCCTCCCGTACCGCCTCGGCCACGTCCCCGAGCGAGGACACCGCGGGGTGGCCGAGGTCGAGGGAGAGCGGCGGCGTCGCCATGCCGAAGGCGCATCCGTGCAGGTGGGAGTCGTTGATGCCGGGAAGCAGCGTCGCCCCCCGCAGGTCGACGACCCGGGTGCGGGGCCCGATGAGCGGGGCTACGTCGTCCCTCCCGCCGACGGCGCTGATGACCCCGCCGGTCACCGCCAGGGCCGAGGCGACGGAGAAGTCCGCGTCGACCGTGACCACCCGCCCGTCGAGAAACACCAGATCCGCATACGCCGCACACGAGTCCACAGGACGTCCTTTCGGTAACCGGGCGCACCGCGGCCACCCGCGGACGCTCCTGCCAGGACTATGGCCGCGCCCCCGCCGCCCGCACATCGGTCATCCCACCGATGCGCGCGGGCCCGGGGAGGAGCGCGGGGCCGGTGCGGCCGTCAGTGCGCCGGCGGCCCGGATCGGTCTGCCGCCCGCGGGAGTTCGCCGACCCGGTCGACCGCCCCCTTGACGAGGACCGCGGACGTGCCGACCACCGTCCCGGCCGGCCCCGCCTCGCCGGCCTCGCTGAGGACCGTGCGCTCGCCGAGGAACGCGTACGTGGTCCGGTCGAAGACCCACTGCGTCTGCCGCCCGTGCGCCGTACGGGCCACGGCGACGCCCTCCCGGCCGGCGGCGTCCCCGGCGGACGGGACCACGGTGACCCCGGGGATCCGCTCGGCGGCGCGGTAGAGCGCGGCACTGACCTGCGGCGGCGCCCAGGTCTCGGCCAGCAGGTCGCCGATCGCCGCGAAGGCCCGCTGGTCCGGGTCCTGGCCGTCGCCGCCCCGGCCCGCACCGTCCTGGCCCGCACCGTCCTGGCCCGCACCGCGGGTCTGTTCCCGGATCAGCCTCAGCAGGGCTTCCGGGTCGGTGGGCAGGGAGGCGACGTACGCGTGGGTCGGTTCGCCGATCGATGGGCCGCTCCCGCGCGAGGCATCGGGCCGCGGCGACGCCCCCGGCCGGTCGAGAAGGAGGACCGGCCCGTCCTCGCCGAGCCGGGTGTCGGGCCCGCCCTCCTCGCGCAGCAGGCCGGGACGGCTGCCGTCGGCGGACAGCCAGACCTGCCGGGTGTGCGCGGGAGCCATCGTCACCGGGCCACCCGCCGCACTCTGCGCGGCGTAGGCCACCCTGCTCTCGATGAAGACGAACCGGTCGGCGCCGACCGTCGGCTGCTCCGGCCCCGCCGCGGCGGCGAGCGCGATCCGGTCGAGGAGCCGAACCGCTTCGGAGGCGACGGCGGCACCGCCCTGCGCCGCCGTACGGTCGCGCCCGGCCGTCCCCGCGCCCCCGAGGTCCACCACCAGGACACCGGCGACCGCGAGCGCGCAGGCCAGCGCCGGCACCGCGATCCGGAACCTTGCCGGACGCCGGAACGGGGCCCGCGGGGCGGAGCGGCGGCCCGGCGGCTCCGCGGATGCGGCGGCCCGGCGCAACACCTGCTCCCTCAGCCGCAGTTGACGATCCGCACGCAGGCCGGGCACCGCCGGCGGCGGCAGCAGCTCGGCGAGCTCGCGGCGCTCGGACTCCCCGGACACGTCCGATCTCCCGGGTTCCCCCGACTCCTCGGGCTCCCTGGGCTCCTCAGGTTCCCCGGACTCCCCGGGCTCCCCGGGCTCCCCGGACGACGGGCGCGGCCTACCGCGCCATGGGGTGGCGTTCATCCGTGGCTCTCCTGGGTCGACGGCCGGAGCGCGGGGAGGCGGCCCGGTACGGGCAGGGCGGGGACGGCGGCGCGGGCCCTGGCGTGCGCCCTGGCCGCGGCTCTGGCCTCGGCATGGGCCTCGGCCTCGGTGAGTTCGCGCAGTCGGGCGCGGGCCCGGGACAGCCGCGAACGGACCGTGCCGACCGGCGTGCCGAGCGCCTCGGCCGCGCTCGCGTAGTCCAGTCCGGCCCACACCACGAGGGTGAAGACCTCCCGGTCGCGGCGCCGGAGCCGGGCGAGCGCCCGGCGCGCGGCACGCAACTGCTCCACGTCCGCGAGATGCGCGACCAGGTCGTCTGCGAAGTCCGGGACCGAACCGCGCTCCGGGATCCGGGCGAGCGCGAGGTCACGACGCCGACGGGCACGGGCGTTGCGGCGCATGACGTTGGTCGCGATCCCCAGCAGCCACGGGCGCAGCCCGTCGCCGTCGGGGTGCAGCCGCTCCCGGCCGCGCCACGCCTCCAGGAAGGTCGTCGAGACGACGTCCTCGGCCTCCGCCCAGTCGCCCGTCACGCGCAGGGCGTAGCGGTACAGCACCTGGGCGTGCTCGTCGTACAGCTCGCCCAGGACGTCGGGGTCGCCGCGGCGAAGACGCGTTCTCATGAGTGCTTCCACACTCTGCCCTGCCCGGTCCGGCGCCCGGGTTCCGGTGACGTGCGTCACAGGAACTCCCCCGTCCGTCCGAGCAGTACAGGACATGACCGCAACCTCCGCTCCCCGTTCCGCACGCCGCTCCGTCGCTCGTTCCGTCCCTCGTTCCGCCACCCGCTCCGTTCCCCGCCGGAACGCCCTCCGGGCCCTGGCCGTCGCCGTCGCCCTGGTCGGCACCTCGACCCCCGCCTTCGGCGGCACGGCCTTCACCGGCACGGCCTTCGCCGCGGAGCCGGAGACGTACACCCTCACCGTCAAGCACCTGGACCGCGCCGGCCGCGCGACCGCGCCGTACCGGACCAGCGTCACCGGGATCTCCGGCCCCGGCGCCGACACCTCGGTCCAACTGGACGCCCCCTCCGGCACCACCACCGTGCGGCTGCCCAAGGGCCGGTACCTGCTGGACAGCAACCTGACCTCGGGTCTGGAGCCGGGCGGCACGATCTGGACGGACTGGATCGTCCAGCCGCGCCTCGACCTCGACCACGACACCACCGTCACCGTCGACGCGCGGACCACCGCCCTCGTCGACGTCCGGCCGCCGGACGACACCGCGCGCTTCCGGCACAGTGGGATGTTCGTCGAGGTCACCCACGAGGGTGCCACCCGGACCGTCAACGTCGCCAACGGGTCGCCGAACCTGCGCGTCGCCCACCTCGGGCCGGAGACCGAGACCGGGGAGGTGAAGCAGTGGTTCGACGTCAACTGGGAGACCGGCACCCGCGGCTACCTGCTCGGCAGGACCTTCTCCGGCACCCGCGCGCTGACCGGGCTCAGCAAGCACTACTCCGCGCGGGAACTGGCCACCGTGAACATCCGCGGTGCCGCCGGCCCGGGCGGCGCCGGCACCGCGCTCGTCAGCCTCCAGCCGACCGACGGAGCGAGCATCGGCGAGTCCCGGAGCATCGCCACCCCCGGCACCGCCACCTTCCTCGTCGCACCCGAGCGCGGCACCTGGGACATCGGCGTCACCGTCCCCCGCGCCGACGGCACCCGGCCGAACCACTACACCGCCGACCGCCTCGCCGTCCGGGCCGGCACCACGACCACCCACACCTTCGACGGCCCCGTCTTCGGCCCCGCACTCACCGACCGGCCCGCCGTCTCCCGCGACGGCGACCGGATCACCGCCGACGTCCCGCTGCTCGCCGACGGCGACGGCCACGCGCCGTGGACCCCGTCGTTCGACACCGCCTACACCTCGCTGTACCGCGACGGCGTGCTGGTCGGCGCCGCGTCCGGCGCGGCGGGACGCGGCGAGTTCACCGTGACCCCGGACAAGGCCCCGTACCGCCTGGCCGCCACCGCGACCCGCAAGGCCGCGGCCGGCGCGACCACCCGCGTCAACGCGTCCTGGACCTTCACCTCGGCCGCCACCACCGAGCCGACCGCCCTCCCGGTGAGCGTCGTACGGTTCTCCCCCGAGCTCACCCCGGCCGGCACCGCGACGGCCGGCAGCCCGCTGCGCATCCCGATCACCGTGCAGGGCGCCGCTGCCGACGGCCGCACCCGCTCCCTGACCGTCTCGGCCTCCACCGACGGCGGCGCCTCGTGGACCCGCCTCCCGGTCGAGGCCGGCGCCGTCACCGTCCAGAACCCGCCGACCGGCACCGCCGTCTCCCTGCGCGCCGAACTCACCGACGCCGACGGCAACACCCTCGACCAGACCATCACCGACGCCTACCGCACCCGGTGACCCCCGCCCACACCTGACGGCCGCCCACCGGAAGTCCCGGCCTCGCGGAACGGATCCGTGGGGGGAGTTCGGGGTCAGGCGGGGGTGGCGGTCAGGAGGCGGGCCGTCGGGTCGAGGTTGCGGTGGATCTCCAGTGCGGCGGTGGAGCGGTTCAGGGTGATGTAGTGCAGGCCGGGGGCTCCCTCGTGGAGGAGGCGCTCGGCCATCCGGGTGGCGTGGTCGACGCCGATGCGGTGGGCCGCCGCTCGGTCGCCACGGGCCGCTTCCAGTCTCCGCGCCAGGCCGGCCGGGAAGGACGCGCCGCTGAGCTCGGCGAAGCGGCTGATCTGGCGCACGTCGGTGGCGGGCATGATCTCGGGGATGACCGGGGTGTCGCAGCCCGCCGCGGCCAGCCGGTCGCGCAGCCGCAGGTAGTGCTCGACCTCGAAGAACATCTGGGTGACGGCGTAGTCGGCGCCGGCGCGGCACTTGGCGACGAAGTGCCGGATGTCGCCGTCCCAGTCCGCCGAGCGCGGGTGGCGTTCCGGGAAGGCGGCCACGCCGACGGTGAACGCGCCGCAGTCCTTGACCAGTTGGACGAGCTCGGCCGCGTACCGCAGGCCCTGCGGGTGCGGCTGCCAGGCGCCGTTGGGGTTGCCCGGCGGGTCGCCGCGCAGGGCGAGGACGTCGCGGATGCCGGCGTCCGCGTAGCGCCGCAGGACTGCCTGGAGTTCGGCGGTGGAGTGGCCGACGGCGGTCAGGTGGGCCACCGGGCGCAGGGTGGTCTGCGCGGCGATCAGCTCGGTGGTGCCGATGGTGCGGTCGCGCGAGGAGCCGCCGGCGCCGTAGGTGACCGAGACGAAGGTCGGCGCGACCGCCTCCACCCGCCGGATCGCCGCCCACAGGGCGCGTTCACCGGCCTCGTCCTTGGCGGGGAAGAACTCGAAGGAGTAGGTCCGCTCGCCGGCCGCGAGGATCTCGCGCAGGCCGCGCGGGGCGGCGGGCCGGGTGCTCTGGTCCATGGGGTTCACCTCTGGTGGTGGTGTCGGTCGTCCGGGGATGCGGGGCAGCTCCCCCACCTTGCCCGGCACCCGCAACAGGACTGCCACAGAGCCGTGTTGACGCCCGCGTCGCGCCGGACGGCACTGCGCCGGCCGGACGGGAGGCGCCGCGGGGAACCCTCTTCATTACCCTAGGGGGGTATGGTATGTTCACCAGCGAAGCAGCCGCCCGGACAGCCCGGCCGGCGCCGGGCATCCACGACAGGAGCACACCCATGAGCGAGACCACCGTCACCGTCGAGTCCGCCGCCACCGAGACCTCCTCCTGCTGCGGCTCGTGCGGCACCGGCGCCGGCGCGGCCCCGGCCGCCGACTCCGCCCGGACCTCGGTCTTCCAGGTGAAGGGCATGACCTGCGGCCACTGCGTCACCTCGGTGACCGCCGAGCTGAAGAAGCTCGACGGCGTCGACGACGTCGCCGTGGACCTCGCCACCGGCAAGGTCACCGTCGGCAGCACCCGGTCGCTCGCCGACTCCGAGGTGGCCGCCGCCGTCGACGAGGCCGGCTACGACCTGGTCGGCCGCGTCGAGGGCTGACCCGCAGACGTCGGCCCGGGCGGGCACCACCCCGCCCGTCCGGGCCGACTCCCCCTACCGCGCCGCCGGTAGAGTGTGGGCACGCCTCACCGCACAGGAACCGGAGACGGCCATGGCCAGCTACAGCTCCCACAAGGACGACTTCCTCAAGCGGCTCCGCCGCATCGAGGGCCAGATCCGTGGTCTTCAGCGCATGGTCGAGCAGGACACCTACTGCATCGATGTCCTGACCCAGGTCTCCGCCGCCAGCCGCGCCCTCCAGTCCTTCGCCCTCCAACTCCTCGACGAGCACATCGAATGCTGCGTCCGGGACGCCATCGCCGAGGGCGGCCAGGAGGCGAGCACCAAGATCCGCGAGGCCAATCAGGCCATCGCCCGTCTGGTCAGGTCCTGACCCTCGTCAGCGACGCAGGCTCCACCCCGGCTCCCGGCTGCTTACGCGCCGGGAGCCGTCGCCATGACGGGGTGGGGGTATGCTCGACGGGCCATCCGGCCTGTGGAGCAGCCGACTTGGGGGATCAACCGGGTCGTCGATCGACGACGCCCCGACGCCCTGACGCCCTGACGCCCTCAGACCCGGTCGAGCGGGCGGTGCGGGCCGTCGGGCAGCTCGACCGCGATGGTGTCGCCGGGCCGGACCGGGCCGCCGGTGCGGACGATGCCCATGATTCCGGCGCGGCGCACGATCGTGCCGTCCTCGGCGCGGCCGACGACCTGCTTGAGCAGGCCGGGCCGGTAGGCGTCGATCTGGGCGCACGGGTTGCGCAGGCCGGTGATCTCCACCGCCGCCTCCGGGCCGATCCGCAGCACGGCGCCGACCGGCAGGCCGAGCAGGTCCACGCCCTCGGTGGTGATGTTCTCGCCGAGCGCGCCCGGTGCCACGTCGAAGCCCGACTCGCCGAGTTCGGCGAGCAGTTCGCGGTGGATCAGGTGGACCTGGCGCAGGTTGGGCAGGGTCGGGTCCTGGGCTACGCGGGAGCGGTGCCTGACCGTCACCCCGGCGTGCACGTCGCCCTCGACGCCGAGTCCGGCGAGCAGCGTGATGCCGTCCCGGTTCGGCTTGGTGAACGAGTACTCGGCGTTGCTGCTGACTGCCACCACGATGCCGCTCATGTTCCGGGCTCCCTTCACGGACGTTCGTTCGATCGACACTGAAGCACAGCCACCGTGCGGTCAGCCCTCCGAGGGTGCCCGCAGCAGCGGCAGCACGACCTCGTCCAGGATCTCCTCCACCACCTGGTCCGGCGCCACCGTCCCGCCCGTCAGGAAGGCGTCGCGCAGCAGGTCGAGCGGGAGCGAGACGACCCTCGGGGTGATCCGGTCGGGGTTGATCTCGCCCCGGTCGGCGGCTCTGCGCAGCATCGTCTCCAGGGTGTTCACCGGGCCGCCGGAGGTCAGCGAGCCGGTGAAGCGGGCCCGGAGTTCCGGGTCGCGGAGCAGGTCGACCAGGAAGGCGTGCACGGCCTCGCCCGGCAGGTCGTCGAAGCGGTGCAGCAGGCTGCGCATGAAGAGCAGCATGTCGGTGCGCAACTCGCCGGTGTCCGGCGGTTCCTGGAAGTCCGGGGCGTTGTGACCGAGGGCGGCGATGACCAGGGCGGGGCGGTTCGGCCAGCGTCGGTAGAGCACCGGTTTGCTGGTCCGGGCGCGGGCGGCGACGCCGTCCATGGTGAGCCGGTCGTAGCCGTGCTCGACGAGTTCGCCCCAGACGGCGTCCAGGATCGCCCGTTCCAGTTCGTCGCCGCGCCGCCGCACCGGCTTGCCCTGCTCCACGGGTTTCCGCACCCACCCCTCGTAGATACGTTGCGTTTCTTGTGGGCCCGAGTCTACAGTCGGAAGCAGGAAACGCGCCGTATCTTATGGCCGGACGGCCGAGGGGGATCCGTCATGCTCACCGTTCACAGCACTCGCCCCGCCCACCCCGACCGTGCGACCGAGGTCCTGGTGGTCGGCGCCGGCCCGGTGGGCCTCGCCCTCGCCCTCGGCCTGGCCCGCGCCGGGGTCGCCTGCCGCGTCGTCGAGCGGGAGCCGGGCTTCCGCGACCGGGGCGTGCGCGGCAAGGGGATCACCCCGCGCACGCTGGAGGTCTTCCACGACCTCGGCGTCGCCGACGCGATCCTCGACCGGGGCACGCTCAACCTCAAGGTCCGCACCTACGAGGGCGACCGGATCGTCGGGGAGGTCGACCCGGCGCCCACCAACCGCCCGACCCCCGACCGCCCGTACAACGGCATGCTGCTGCTCGCCCAGCACCACACCGAGGCCGTGCTGCGCGAGCGGCTCGCCGGGTACGGCGTCACCGTCGAGACCGGCACCGAGCTGGTCGGCCACACCCAGGACGCGGACGGCGTGCTCGCCACCCTCCGCCGCGACGGCCGCACCGAGCAGCTGGGCGCCCGCTACCTGGTCGGCTGCGACGGCGGCCGCAGCACCGTCCGCAAACTGGCCGGCATCCCCTTCCTCGGCGAGACCTGGGACGAGGAACGCTTCCTGATGGCCACCCTGGACGTGGACGGCCTGGACGCCGACCGCATGCACCTGTGGAACCACCCCCGACTGGGGGTCGGCGCCCTGGTGCTGGTCCCGATGCGCGAGGACGACACCTGGGCCGCGCACGTCCTCGTCGAACCGGACGGGCACGGCGAGCTGCCGGCCCCGACCCCGGAGACCTTCCGCCGGTTGTTCGCCGAACGGGCCGGTCTGCCCGGGGTCCGGCTGCACGAGCCGACCTGGTCCACCGTCTGGCGGCCGACGGTCCGGATGGTCGAGCGCTACCGCGACGGCCGGGTGTTCCTCGCCGGGGACGCCGCGCACTGCCACTCGGCGGCGGGCGGCCAGGGCATGAACACCGGCATCCAGGACGCGCACAACCTGAGCTGGAAGCTGACCGCCGTGCTGCGCGGCGCACCCGAGGCACTGCTGGACAGCTACCAGGCCGAGCGGCTGCCGGTCGCCGCCGCCGTCCTGACCGCCACCTCCACCCAGCACCGCAGGCTGTTCAGCGCCGACGGCGCCCGCGCCCTGACCGACCAGTTCCGCACCATGTCCAACGCGGCGGGGGCCGACTTCACCGGGCTGTCGGTCGGCTACCGGGGCGGGCCGCTCGGCCGCGACCTCGACGACACCACCGGCATCCGGGCCGGCGACCGCGCCCCCGACGCGCCCTGCACCACCGCCGACGGCACGCCGACCCGGCTCTTCGACCTGTTCCGCGGCCCGCACCTCACCCTGCTGACGGTCGGCGAGCACCCGGCCCTGCCCGCCGACTCCACCCTGTCCGACCCGTCCGACCCGTCCGACCCCTCCGACCCGTTCGATCCGCCCGCCCTCCCGGGCCTGCGCCGGGCCGCCGTGCTCGATCCCGGCGGCCACGTCGCCCGGGCGTACGGGCTCCGCGGCGACGCCGTCGTGCTGGTCCGCCCGGACGGCTACGTCTCGCTGACCGGCGCCACCGTCGACCGGGCCACCCTCGCCGCCCACCTGGCGGACTACGCCCCGGTGGGCTGAGCCCCGGTCCGGGCCCGCTCGTCGGCGTCGGCGTCGGCGTCGGCGAGCCACAAGTACACCGGCGCGAGCCCGAGTTCGATCGCCATCAGCACCAGCTGGAACCAGTGCGGCCGGCCGTCCACCACGATCGACAGCACCCGCGCGAGGCCGCCCAGCAGGAGCACCGCCGCCAGCCACCGGACCGCCCGGGCGGGCACCGGCGCCTGCCGGGCGGCCCGGATCCAGGCGACGCCGTACCCGGCGAAGACCGCGCCCATGAAGCGGCCGAAGCTGCCGACCGTCGGACCGGCATCCGCGATCCCGGGCATCGCGGCGTTTCCCAGCAGGATGTGGAGGAACCCGATCGCCACGCAGGCGATCCCCATCGTCCACGTGAGCACCCGTAACGCCTTGGCCATGACCCACCCACCCGTCAGAGGTCTGGTTGACACGTGTCTACCAATCGTGCCCCACCATGCCGGCGCCGACAAGTAGACATGTGTCAAGTAGCCTGGCCCGCATGCCAGTCCACGAACGACGCCGTCGGCTCTCCCTCGCCGAGCGACGCGCCCAGCTGCTCTCCGTCGGCGCCCGACTGTTCGCCGAACGGCCGTACGAAGAGGTGCTGATGGAGGAGGTCGCCGAGCGGGCCGGAGTCTCCCGCGCGCTGCTGTACCGGCACTTCGCGAGCAAGCACGACCTCTTCGCCGCGGTCTACCGGGAGGCCGCCGACGGCCTGCTCGCCAAGACCCGCTTCGACCCGGCCGACACCCTGATCGAGCAGCTGATCGAGGGCATGGACGCCCACCTGGACTACTTCATCGCCAACCGGCACGCCGTGCTCACGGCCAACCGGGTGCTGGCCGGGGACCAGGTGATCCAGACGATCATCGCCGAGGAGCTCGACGCCCTGCGCGGCCGGCTGCTCGGCGTCCTCCCGCTCGCGGACGAGCGGGCGCGGCAGGCCGTGTCACAGGTCCTGCGCGGCTGGCTGGTGTTCGTCCGGGTGCTGGTCATCGACTGGCTGACCGAGGAGACCTGCACCCGCACCGAGCTGCGGGACGCCTGCATCGGTGCCGTACTGGGCGCCCTCCGGCCGCTGCTGCCCGCCGATCCGGCACCCGACCGGGGGCGCCGAGGGCATATCATCGGGGCGTAACGGGAGAAGCACCGCAAGCGTCCAATTGCCTATGAATATATGACAATTAAGCGCTTCGACTCCTCTCGACCAGCCGGACCTCCGAACCCCGCGAAGGGACCCATGGACTCCGTCGCAGCCGACCCCCGGACCACCCTCCCCCCACTCCACCGGCTCCCCCTCACCCCTGCCCAGCCGCCCCACCCCACCACCCTCCCGGACGGCACCCCCGCGTGGCTGATCACCCGCTACCACGACGTCCGGCAGGTCCTCGGCGACCCCCGGGTCACCCGGGCCGACCTGCATGACGTCGGCACCGCGGGTGCCACCGCCGACGTGGCCGCCAACCCGGCGTCCCTGTTCAACCAGGACGGGCCCGCCCACCGCCGGCTGCGCGGCACCGCCCAACGGGCCTTCACCCCGCGCGCCATCGCCGGCTGGCAGCCCTGGGTCGCCGCCGCCGTCCAGCAGTCCGTGGACCGGCTCGTCGCCGCCGGCCCGCCGGCCGACCTCGTCCCCGCGTTCGCCCGGCCGGTGCCGTTCGCCGTCACCACCCGGCTGATGGGGCTCGACGGGGACGGGCCCGACCACCTGGACGAGGAGCGGCTGCACCGCTGGACGCTCGCCCTGCTCGCCCAGGGCGAGGACGAGGGCGAGAACCAGAGCTCGAACCAGAACGAGGGCCACAACGAGGGCCAGGCCGAGGACCGACGCGGCGCCGAGACCGGTCACGACGACACCCTCGCCGAATTCGGCGCCTTCATGGGCGAGTTGGTGGCCCGTCGGCGCCGCGCGCCCGGTGACGACCTGGTCAGCCGGCTGGTCCGGGCCGCGGACCAGGACGGCGGCGTCCCCGAGGAGTCCCTCGTCTTCCTGGTCGCCGGGCTCACCGCCAGCGGCAACGAGAGCGTCGCCGGTGCGCTCGCCAACGCCCTGGTCTATGTGCTCGGCGAACGCCCCGAGCACTGGCCGCGCCTCGCCGACCCGGGCATCGCCGAGCGCACCGCCGAACGCCTGCTGCACTACATCCCGCTCGGCGACGACGAGGCCACCATCCGCCGCACCACCGCGCCGATCGAGGTCGGTGGCGTCGCCATCCCGGCCGGCTCGGTCGTCGCCGTCAGCCTCGGCAGCGCCAACCGCGACCCGGCCGTCCATCCCGAGGGCCTCGACGCCGACCTCGGCCTCCCGCTCGCCGCCCCCACCCTCGCCTTCAGCGCCGGACCGCACTACTGCATCGGCGCCTGGCGGGTCCGCCTGGAGATGCGCGAGTCCCTGCACCGCCTCGCCACCGCGCTGCCCGGCCTGCGCCTCACCGTCCCGGTCGCGGACCTCGCCTGGCAGCTCGGCGGCACCACCCGGAGCCCGGCCCGCCTCCCGGTGGACTGGTAGCCGCGTCCGGGAGCGCGGTCGGCGCCCGCTCGGCGTCAACAGTCGGGCAGGGCACTCGGCCACCGCTCCCGGCGCCGCTCGACGCACTCGGCGTCGCTGCGCCGGTGCTCATGTTCCCGCCGGACAGCGGCTGTTCCTCCGCACCGTTCGCCCGAACAGCTCGTCCGAACGGCTCGTCCGAACGGCTCATCCGAACAGCCCGTCCCCCAGCGTCCCGCCCTCGGGCGCGCCCGGCAGCACGTAGGCCACCGCCGAGGCCGTGTGCTCGACGAAGGCGTTGAGGGCGTCGCGGGCGGCCAGCCGGTTCTGGACCCGGGTGAACTGGGCCGGGTCGCGCATGAAGGCGCAGAACAGCAGGCCGCGGTCGCCCGGGCCGTCGTCATAGCTGTAGCCGCGCCGCAGCATCCGGGCGCCGCCGTCCAGCCGGGGGCTGGAGAGGCGGACGTGCGCGGTGGCCGGGATGACGTACGAGCCGTCCGGGTTCTTGGTGTAGATGTCCGGCTCGTCGTGCTCCGCCGTGCCGGTGAGCGGGGCGCCGTCGCCGGCCCGGCGGCCCATCACCTGCTCCTGGCGGTCCCCGGGGAGGGCGGCGAAGGCGGCGGTGTCCATCCGGATCCGGCGGTAGACCAGCGTCGTCCCGTGCTCGTACGGTCCCGGCGGCCCCCAGACCCACTGCCCGCTGTCCGCACCGTCCGGGTTCGCCGTGCCGTCCTTGAAGCCGAACAGGTTGCGCGGGGTGGCGCCCCCGGTCGTCCGGGCCAGGAAGCCGGACTGCGTCCAGCGCACCGTCGCGCCGGCCGCCCGGGCCGCATCGCCCACCTGCTCGGCGACCACGGACAGCGGCCAGCGGTCCACCGCGCACAGCTGGACCACCAGGTCGCCGCCGCCGCGCGCCGGGTCGAGCCGGTCCCCGGGGAAGGCGGGCAGCTCGGTCAGCAGGGCCGGCGGAACGTTCAGCCCCAGCCGGGCGGCGAGGCCCGGCCCCACCCCCACCACGCTGCTGAGCCCGGCCGGCCGGCCGTCCCGCAGCCGCGCGTCCGCCGGGCGGTCGCCCGCCGCCTCGGCCAGCACCCGGGTCAGCCCGCCGAGCAGGCCGCGCAGGGCGGCCCGCCCGTCCGAGGTCGCGGCCGGCGCCAGGTCGAGGGCCAGCAGCTGGGTGGCCGGCTGCTGCGGGGCCGTCACCCCGGCCTGCCGTTGGCCGTGGAAGGGCACGGCGGACGGCTCCGGCGCCGCCGCCGGCCGGCCGGGGTCCGCCCGGCCGTCGCCGCCGCCCAGGGCCAACGCCGCGGCCCCGGCACCGAGTCCGGCGGCCGCCACCGCCCCGCCCGTGATCAGAGCCCTCCGACCCACACCGGTCCTGACGGTCGGTGTCCGGTCCTGCGCCTTTCCGGCTTCGGCATGCATGGGCGACATTGGAGACGATAGAACACGCCGTATGCAACTTTTGACCGCCCGTCACCCCGGACCGACCGCAACACCCTCACACGGGACCCGAACCGTCAGGCGCCTGCCCGCGCTGCTCGCCGCCGCCGTCCTCGCCCTCGCCGGCTGTTCCTCGGGCGGCTCGGCCTCCTCCGACGCCAAGCACCCGGACGGCACGGTCATCCGGGTCCCGCAGCACTTCCCGACCGTCCAGCAGGCCGTCGACGTGGCCCGCGAGGGGGACACCGTGCTGGTCGACCCGGGCACCTACCGGGAGAGCGTGCGCCTCACCAAGCCCAAGATCGTGCTGCGCGGCACCGACCGCAACACCGTGGTCCTGGACGGCGGCCTGCGGCTGGTCAACGGCATCACCGTCTCCGGCCCCGGCTCGGTGGTGGAGAACCTCACCGTCCACGGCTACCTCGCCAACGGCGTGCTGTTCACCGGCGTCACCGACGAGAAGCTGCAGCAGCACGGCGCCGGCGGCTCCGCCTACGACCCGCTGGACACCGTCCGCTTCCCGCCCGTCCAGGGTTTCCGCGCCAGCAACGTCACCGCGTACAACAACGGCCTGTACGGCATCTACGCCTTCGACGCCCGCGGCGGAGTCATCGAGGACTCCTACGCCTCCGGGGGCGCCGACTCCGGCATCTACGTCGGCCAGTGCAAGCCCTGCGACACCCTGGTGCGGGGCAACACCGTCGAGCGCAACGCCGTCGGCATCGAGATCACCAACGCCTCCGACAACCTCACCGTCGTCGGCAACCTGGTCCGCGGCAACCGGGTCGGCGTCACCCTCAACTCCAACGACCTCGAAGCCCTCGCCCCCCAGCACGGCGCGGTGCTCGCGGGTAACGTCGTCACCGACAACAACGCCACCGACACCCCCCAACAGGCCGACGGCGCCTACGGCATCGGCATCGGGATCGGCGGCGGCACCGTCAACCAGGTGCAGCGCAACCTGGTCCGGGGCAACCGCGCGGCCGGGATCCTCGTCACCGACCCGCCCGGGCACCCGGCGAGCGGCAACCGCGTCGAGGACAACCGGGCCACCGGCAACGGCACCGACCTGGTGCTCGCCTCCGTCGACCCGGGCAACTGCTTCACCGGCAACCAGCCGGCCGTCCAGAGCCCGGACGGCCTGGAGGGCCTGGCGGGCTGCGCCGTCCAGGGCCGCGGCGCCCCGCCCCTCGGCCGGACCAGCCCGGTCCAGTCGCCGCCCGGCATCCCGTTCAGCCAGGTCCCGGCCCCGCCGGCCCAGCCGTCGCTGCCGGACCCGACCGCGCCCGGCCGCCCGGCGACCGACCTCCCGGGCCCGGTCGACCCCGGCGCCTACCCGCTGCCGGAGTCCGCGGACGCCGTGCCGAAGCACTGACCCCGGGCGCGACCGGGGGCGCGCTGGCGCTCGCGTCGCGGGCGCGTCCGGCTTCGCGTTCGCCCGCCCCGCCCCGCCCCGCCCCGGCCGGGCGGGCGGGCGGGCGGGCCAGGGCGGGCCGGGAACCCGGCCGGATCCACCGAAGCCCACCGGACACTCCGGACACCGGTGGATGAGCCCGACACCCCTCCCGACACGGACAGTTCGGGACACCTCAGGCAGTTCGGAAACCGCCCGAACGACCCTCCGCGGACATGACATACTGCGTCGGTGACCTCAGCCGACCTGGCCGCGAAGCCCTCGAAAAGCCGTCCTCAACTGGGCCGGAAGTTCCACCTGCTGTGGTCCGCGTCGGCGATCTCCTCGGTCGGCGACGGCATGCGGGACTCCGCCCTGCCGCTGCTGGCGGTGGCCGTCTCCGACTCCCCCGGCGCGGTCTCCGTGGTCTCCGTCGCCGCCTCCCTGCCCTTCCTCCTGATGTCCCTGTACGGCGGAGTGCTCGCCGACCGGGCCGACCGGCGACGGCTGATGTGGACGATCGACGCGGCGCGCGCCGCCGTCGTCCTGGGCTTCGCCTGCTGGATCTTCGTCGCCGACCCGCCGCTGGTCGCGCTCGCCGCACTGGCCTTCCTGCTCGGCTGCGGCGAGACGGTCTTCTCCAACGCCGCCACCTCGGCCGTCCCCGAGCTGGTCCGCCCCGAGCAGCTCGACGCC
This sequence comes from Kitasatospora sp. NPDC054768, assembly GCF_053612025.1. Classification (NCBI taxonomy): domain Bacteria; kingdom Bacillati; phylum Actinomycetota; class Actinomycetes; order Kitasatosporales; family Streptomycetaceae; genus Kitasatospora; species Kitasatospora sp. NPDC054768. The sequence continues at coordinate 115,379 of NZ_JBSHBN010000001.1, read as the reverse complement.
GCCAACGGCCGGATGCAGGCCAACATGCTCGTCGGCGGCAACCTGATCGGCCCGCTGCTCGGCTCGGCGCTGTTCGCCGTGGCCGCCGCGGCCCCCTTCACGGTGGACGGCGTGTCCTTCGCGCTCGCCGCCGTCCTGGTCGCCGCCACCGGCCGCTCCACCGCGCCGCGCACCCGGGCCGACCGCCGCCCGGTGCTCACCGAGATCCGCGAGGGCGTCGACTGGCTGCTCCACCACCGCGACGTGCGGATGCTCGCCGTGCTCTCCACCCTCGGCGCGCTCGCCTGCTTCATGGGCACCACCATGATGGTCCTGATGGTCACCAGGGTCATCCACGCACCCGCCGCCGCCTACGGCATCGTCCTCGCGGCCGGCGCCATCGGCGGCACCGCCGCGAGCACGCTGGCCGGCCGGCTCAGCCGGCTGCTCGGCCGGGGCACCCGGATCGCCCTCGCCTTCCTGCTGATGGGCGTCTCGCTGATCCTGATGGGCCTGAGCACCTCGGTGGCCGAAGTGGCCGTGCTGTACGGCGTGGTCGGCTTCGGGATCGTCACCTGGAACATCCAGGCGATCTCGCTGCGCCAGCAGGCCGTGCCGAAGGAGCTGCTCGGCCGGGTCAACAGCTGCTACATGCTGCTGAGCCGCCTCGGCATCATGGCCGGCGCCGCCCTCAGCGGCTGGATCGCCTCCGCCGTCGGCATCCGCACCCCGCTGCTGATCGGCGGCGGCCTGCTGCTCGCCCTGCTGGTCGCGGTGCTGCTCCTGCTCCCGCGGATGACCGCGCTGGAGACCGTCCCGGCGGGCGCCGCGTCGGACTCCGGCGCCGGCGTCGAGGCCGGGTCCAGGTCCGGGTCCGAGGCCGAGTAACCCCGGTGCCGGAAGGGCGGCTTTCGCGTCCTCCCACTCAACGGCCCCTGCCGGCCGGTATGGTGACCCGAGGGGTGGCGCCGGGAAGACTGGTCGGTGCACAGCACCGCATGCCCTGAGGAGAGCCGTGAACGCCCACCACTCCACCGCCGCGGACCGGTCGACCGCCTCCGACTCCCCCGATTCCCCCGGTGCCTCCCGCGCCGAAGCGCCGCCCGTCGGCCTCGGCCCCCTGGTGCGGATCGACGGCGGCTGGTTCATCGGCGACCACGAGAGCACGGCGCACCTCGCCGTCCTCCCCGGGGGATTCGAGCACCGCGTCGCCGGGCGGGATCCGTTCCTGGTGCCGTGGGACCGCCTGATGAGCCTGCAACTCGGTTTCACCCGCGGCCGGTTCCCCAGCACGCCGGTCGGCGGCCTCCTGAACTCGTACGACGGCGCGATCGGCGCCCACGGCTCCTGCCTCAGCGCCATGGTCCGGCACCCCTACGACCTGTGGCGGCCCCGGTTCGTCCACCACGGGTGGTGGTACCCGGCGCCCGAGCTCACGGTGCTGCGCCAACTACTGGGGGACATCGTCGACCTCGGCCACGTCGAACGGCTCGGTGACGACGCCTGGCTGACCTCGGCCGTCGAGGAACTGGCGGCGGACCGCCACCTCCGGAAGTGGCGGACCGGCAAGGCCGTCATGGAAGGCGTGAAGGAGATCATCACCCGCGGGGCGTGACCTTCGCCCGGAGCCCGGACTCCCCATGGACAGGTCAATCCGTTGTCCGTAGAATTCTTCTGACAGGTCGACAGATCGGGGCGGCCGTGACGGCGCAGCCCCGGTCGGCCCGTACCGGGTGATGCGGCAAGGCCGCAGCCCCCGACGCCGAGCCGGGCGCCGGATCGCTCCCCCGTCGATCCGGCGCCCCTCCGCCCGAATGTCGCCCACAGGGCACGTCGTACCACCCACCGGGACCGTGATCTCGCCGCCGCTTCCGAGGGCCTCTTCTCTTCCTGCGAGCGTCGCGCTTGCTTCGGGCGCCGCTTCCGCCAGGCCTCGCCCTGCGCCGGTTCGCCGGTGATCCGCGGGCGCCCGGCGCTCCCGAGGTGGGGGAACTCCCCACCCGGGAACGGGGGTTAGCCCCATGGCCGATGACTTTCGCACCGGGATAGCGTCGTCGGGTCCGCCCCGCGACGGGGCCCGTTCAGGAACGCCCTCCAGATCTGGGGAATGACATGCGCCAGCAGTCCGGCCGTCTCGCGTCCTTCGTCGTCCTCGCGGCCGCCGTGGGCGGTCTCAGTGCCTGCGGGTTGGCTCCCGACAACACCTTCGACGACGACGCCGCGGTGAGCGGGACGATCACCGCGGTGAAGCTCGACACCACCTCCGGCGGCGTGACCCTGCGCGGCAAGGACGGCCTCGACAAGGTCTCCGTGCACCGGTCGGTCAGCTACAAGAACGACAAGCCGGGCGCGACCAGTCGGGTCGAGAACGGCGTGCTGGTGCTCGGCGGCTGCGGCCAGTACTGCTCGGTCACCTATACCGTCGACGTCCCCGCGGGGCTGCCGGTCAGCGGCCGGACCTCCACCGGCGCGGTCAGCCTCTCCCGGGTGGGCGCCGTGCAGGTCTCCACCCACTCCGGGGCGGTCGACCTGGACGGGGTGAACGGCAGCACCGAGGTGACGACCACCAACGGCGCCATCACCGGGCGCGGACTGAACGGCGACCGCATCCAGGCCGAGACCCACAACGGCGCGATCGACATCACCTCGACCAGGCCGCAGGACGTCTCCGCGTCGACCTCCAACGGCGCCATCACCCTGCTCGTGCCGGCCGCCACGTACAAGGTGTCCGCGAAGAGCGACAACGGCCACCAGGACATCGGGGTCTCCGACGACCCGTCCGGCCGGTACCGGCTCACCCTGAGCACCGGCAACGGGCGCATCACGGTCAAGCAGGCCTGACGATCCCCGCGGCGTGCTGCCGCCCGCGCCACCGCCCACTGACGACCCGCACCGCACCCGTGCCCGGCACCGTCACCCGGCGGTGCCGGGCACGGGCCTGCGCAGGGGCCAGCCGCGGGCCGTGTCGCGGCCCTGACCTGGCAGGAGCGCCGGATCGCGGACCTCGCCGCGGGCGGTCTGACCAACAAGGAGATCGGCCTGCGGACGCGGCTGTCCCCGCGCACCGTCGGCTCCCACCTCTACCGGGCGTTCCCCAAGCTCGGGATCACCTCCCGCGCCGCCCTGCGCGACGCCCTCGACCGGATGCCCGCCGCCCCGGACGCCCGACCCCGCCGTACGGCGGCGGCGCCGGGCCCGCCCGCTTGAATCGCCACGGGGCGAAAGCGGCCACGGCGAAGGGCAGTTGCCGGTCGACACCCGTCGGGGCGCACACCCGTCCGGCCATCCGGCCGGCCGGCGGCTCCTGCTACAGTGGCCGTGACCTGTAGTCGTGTGATCGAGGAGTGGCAGACGTGGCGGGTGACGACGACATCTCCGGGTGAGACCCGGATCTGACGGCCACCGGCCGGTGCTTCAGGAGCGCCGCCGAGGTGGTCGGCTTCGTCGTACCCCTCTTCCGCACGTCTGCCCAGGGCAGAGGTCCGTCTTCCTGCCCTCATTCCCTTCGAGGTCATCCCCATGTCCGACGCTGCCGTCGTCTGCTCCAACGTCTCCTTCGCCTGGCCCGACGACACCCCGGTCTTCCACGACCTGTCCTTCACCGTGCCCGCCGGCCGGACCGGCCTGGTCGCCCCCAACGGCTCCGGCAAGAGCACCCTGCTCGAACTGATCGCCGGCGAACTCAAGCCCGCCACCGGCTCGGTGACGGTCACCGGACGGCTCGGGCACCTCCGCCAGAGCCTGCCCCTGACCTCCGGCCTCACCGTCGCCGAGGTGCTCGACATCGCCCGGATCATCCGGGCCATCGACGCCGTGGAATCCGGGGACGTCGACGAGCGGCACTTCACCACCATCGGCGACGACTGGGACATCGAGGAGCGCACCCGCGCCCAGCTCGACCGTCTCGGCCTGGCCGACCTCACCCTGGACCGCAGCCTGAGCACGCTCAGCGGCGGCCAGATCGTCTCCCTCGGCCTCGCCGCCCAACTGCTCAAGCGCCCCGACGTGCTGCTGCTCGACGAACCGACCAACAACCTCGACGCGCACGCCCGGCACAAGCTCTACGACGTGCTGGAGGACTTCAACGGCTGCCTGCTGCTGGTCAGCCACGACCGCGCACTGCTCGACCGGATGCAGCACATCGCCGAACTCGGCAACGGCGAACTGCGCTTCTACGGCGGGAACTTCACCGCGTACGAGGAGGCCGTCCGGGCCGAGCAGGAGGTCGCCGAGAAGAACGTCCGCAACGCCGAACAGGAGCTGAAGCGGGAGAAGCGGGAGATGCAGCAGGCACGCGAACGCGCCGAGCGCCGCCAGAGCAACGCCGCCCGCAACCTCAAGAACGCCGGCCTGCCCCGCATCTTCGCCGGGAACATGAAGCGCGGCGCCCAGGAGTCCGCGGGCCGGTCCGGCCAGATGCACGCGGCCCGGGTCGGCGAGGCCAAGGCCCGGCTCGACGAGGCCGGGCGCGCCCTGCGCGAGGAGCAGCGCCTCTCCCTGGAACTGCCCGACACCCAGGTGCCCGCCGGACGCAACCTCTTCCTCGGCGAGGGCCTTCAGGTCCGCCACGCCGGCCGGCCGGTGTTCGCCGAGGGCGGCGTCGACCTGAGCGTCCGCGGCCCCGAGCGCATCGCGCTGACCGGGCCCAACGGCGCCGGGAAGAGCACCCTGCTGCGCCTGGTCACCGGCGAACTCGCCCCGGACAGCGGGGAGATCAAGCGCAACGACGGGCGGATCGCCTACCTCTCGCAGCGCCTGGACCTGCTGGACCTCGACCGCTCCGTGGCGGAGAACTTCGCCGCGTTCGCCCCCGAGCGGCCCGAGACGGAGCGGATGAACCTGCTCGCCCGCTTCCTCTTCCGCGGGGCCCGGGCCCACCTGCCGGTCGGGGTGCTCTCCGGCGGCGAGCGGCTGCGCGCCACCCTGGCCTGCGTGCTGTGCGCGGAGCCGGCCCCGCACCTGCTGCTGCTCGACGAGCCGACCAACAACCTCGACCTGGTCAGCGCCGGCCAGCTGGAGAGCGCCCTGAACTGCTACCAGGGCGCCTTCCTGGTGGTCAGTCACGACGAGCGCTTCCTCGCCGAGATCGGGGTGAACCGCTGGCTCCGGCTGGCCGACGGCACGCTGAAGGAGACCGGGGCGCCCGCGGTGTGATCCGCCGACGTGCGACGCGGCCCGCCGAGGCACCGTGCCCGGCGGGCCCGCCACCCCTCACCTCGGAAGGTTCCCCGTGCTCCAGCACGCCCTGATCGCCCACGACCTCGTCCGCGACCTCGGCGGCCGGCGCGTCTCGGCGGCACCGGGGAGGGCCCGCGACCGCTGGCGTCGCTCCGGGCGTCCGGCTGCCCGGCCGGCTCGTGCTGGACGCCCCGGAGGTGGCGGCGACCGACCGGCTGCTGGTCACGGGCGGCAACGGGACGGGCAAGTCGACGCTGCTCGCCGTGCTCGCCGGGCCCCTCTCCCCGCGGCTGTGCGACGACCGGAGCCACGCGTCATTGCACCTCGACACAGTCACCTGTCAGCATGGTGACGTGAACCTTGACTATGTCTTCGTCTGCGGGCACCCGGCCCTGGACTTCGCGGCCACGCTCCGTGCACGACGCACGGTCCGGTTCGAGATGTTCGTGACGCCGGAGCGCCTGAACGCCTGGTATCTGGACTGCGGGCTGGTGGACACGATCACGCCCGGTGACGAGCACGACGTCCGCGAGGCGACGACCGTCCGCGAGGCGATCTACCGGCTCGTCACCAACCGGCGACTCGACGAGCCCTTCGACCGCGAGGCGCTCGCCGTGCTCAACGCCGCCGCGCGCAAGCCGCCCGTGACACCGCAGCTCACCATGACCGGGCGGCACAACGAGGCGACCCCCGAGCAGGCGCTGGCGACCGTCGCGCGCCAGGCGGTCGAACTCCTCAGCGGCCCGGACGTCCCCCTGATGAAGGAGTGCGGCAACCCGGAGTGCACCCGGGTCTACATCGACCGCTCCCGGGGCATGCGCCGCCAGTGGTGCGGCATGGAGTCCTGCGGCAACAAGATCAAGGCCGCCGCCTACCGCGCGCGGAAGAAGACGCCGTCCACCGCGGGTGCCCGGTAGTCCCTCCACGACCGCGCGCCTCGGCGGCCGGACCCCGGCACGGGTACCGTGCATCACCGTCCATGCCGAGGGAGTGAACGGTTGCGACCCGCCGGATGCCCGCACCACGGACGCCGGCACGACGAAGGCCGGTGCGAAGGGGGCCTCGCACCGGCCTCTGCTCGGTGACCTGCTCGCGGAACTCCTGGGCCGGCACGACGAACCGTGCCCGGCGAAGGACCTGCGGGACGAACTCATGGAGAAGCACCCGAAGCGCGCCCCGACGCCCCAGGTCGTGCGGAACACCCTGGAGTCGCTCGTCGCCAAGGGCCGCGTACGGCGCCACCAGCAGCAGCGTTCCGTCCTGTGCACCCTGGTGCGGCCGGGCCCGGCCGCCCGTGGACACGCGTGCACCGGGAAGCCATGTGCCGGCCCTATCGTCACCAGTCAAGCCGGTGACGCACTCCGATGGTCTTCGTACCGCCGCCGAACCGCCTGCGGGAGAACGGCCCCGACCGACGCCGGGCCCGAGCGACGGCGACCCCGGGGCAGATACCACACAGCAGGCGGAAAGCCGGAGAACATGCCGAAGCCGAACCGCCCCGAGGCCGGTACGTGCTATGGCCGACCGGCCGCACACATGCCATGCTCTCCGAGGCGACGGATGGGGACCGACCGGCGGGGGTACCGTGGAGTTCCATGTGCTCGGAGCAGTCGAACTGTCCGTCCACGGAAGGCCCGTGGCGCTCGGGACCAACAAGCTGCGCTGTCTCGCCGCGGCACTCGCACTCGACGTCGGCCGACCGGTACCGCTGGACACCCTGATCACCCGGCTCTGGGGCGACGAGCCCCCGGCCAAGGCCCGGGAGGCCGTGCACTCCTACGTCTCCCGGCTGCGCTCCGCGCTCCGGAAGGCACAGCACGCCGACGACGGCGCGCCGCCCGCGGTGATCAACCGCAAGTCGCACGCCTACGCCCTGGACACCGATCCGAACCAGGTCGACTGGCCCCGGTACGTCCGGCTCGGGCGACGCGCCCGATCGCTCGCCGACGCGGGCAACGACCGCCAGGCGCTCGAACTCCTCCGGCGCGCCGACGACACCTGGCGGGGCGAGCCCCTCGCCGGCCTGCCCGGCCAATGGGCCCGGGCCACCAGAAGCACCATGCGCGACCAGTGGCTCGCCACCATGCTGACCCGCTGCGAAGTCGAGCTCAGACTCGGACACTTCGCCGAACTCGTCCCCGAACTGGCCGCGTTGGCGGAACAGCGACCGACCGACGAGCGGGTGGCGGGCCACCTGATCACCGCGCTCTACGGCTGCGACAGGTTCGCCGAGGCGCTGGACGTGTTCCGGCGGACCCGGCGGGAACTGCTGGAGTACCTCGGCGCCGAACCCGGCGAACAGCTCAGGGCACTTCAGCAACGCATCCTTCGCCGCGCCCCGATCGGCGAGATCCTGACCCGCCCGGGACGGCCCGTCGCTCCGCCCATCGCCGCCGAGCACGGCCCCGCGCGCAGCAACTACCTCCCCGTGCGGCACCGGATGGTGGGCCGCGACGCGGAACTCCGGCACCTGTTGTCGGCGCCCACGAGCGGCTCGCCGGACGGCGCGGGCGGCTGCATCCGCGCGGTCTCCGGCATGGCCGGCACCGGGAAGACCAGCCTCGTCGTCACCGCCGCGCACCTCCTCCGGGACCGCTTCCCGGACGGCCGGTACTACGTCGACCTCCGCGCCAACGGGGGCGCTCAACAGCCGCTGGACACCGAGGCGGTGGCGACGTTGCTGCTCAGACAGTTCGGGGTCCCGGCCGCCTCGATCCCCACCGACCGGGACGAGCTGGCGTCCCGGTGCCGCGGCCTGCTCGCCGAGCGCCGGGCCGTGGTCGTACTCGACGACGCCCGAGGGCCCGGACAGGTCCGCCCCCTGCTCCCGGGCAATCCCGCCTCCTGCATCCTCGTCACGAGCCGTCACCGGCTCGCCGAACTCCCCTGCAGTCCGCTCTACCTCGACCCCATGTCGCCCGAGGACGCGGCCGGACTCTTCACCGCGCTGGTCGGAAAGGAACGGGCCGGCGACCCCGCGGGGGTCGACGCGCTCGTCGAGCGGTGCGGCCGGCTCCCGCTCGCCCTCGACCTGGCGGCGAGCCGGTTCAAGGCCCACCCCACGTGGTCCCTGGACCACTTCGTCCGGCGGCTGTCCCGCAGCGGCGGCCGGCTGAACGAGCTCCGCCACGGGCTCGAAAGCGTGGCCCTGGCGTTCGACGTGTCGTACCGCTCGCTCTCCCGCACCCAGCAAGAGGCGTTCCGCCGCCTCGGCCTGCACCCCGGTCCCGACTTCGGCCCCGACACCGCCGCCGCCCTGGTCGGACGGCCGCTGCGGGAGACCGACCGGATCCTGGAGAGCCTGCACGACCTGCACATGCTCCAGGAGAATTCGCCGGAGCGGTACGTACTGCACGATCTCCTGCGCGAGTTCGCCGTCGATCTCGTCACGGCCGAGGAACGGCAGCAGGCGGTTCGACGGCTCATCGGATTCGCGCTGCGGGCGGCCGATCGAGCCGACCGCACGCTCAATCCCCGGCGCTTCCGGCTGCCCCTCCCCCGAGCGCCGCACCCCGCCCCCGTGGACGCGCTGGTGGACGGGCTCGACTGGCCCGACGACAAGGCCGTCAGGGCCTGGCTGGGGGTGGAACTCCCCGGCCTGGTCTCCGTGGAGGCCCACGCCCGGGCCACCGGCATGACCGAGGAGGCGGCCTGGCTCGCCCACGCCCTCGCCGACCACCTCGAAACCGAGGGGCTGTGGCGCGAGGCCGACGAGATGCACCGGGCCTCGGCACACCACTGGCACGGCCGCGGCGAGGACCTGGCCGAGGGCCACGCCCTCCTGGCCCTGGCCTCGATCCGGATCCGCACCGCCCGGTACGCCCTCGCCCAGCGGGCCTCGGAGCGCGCCCTCGCCATAGCGCGAGCGGCAGGCAGCGCCGAGTGCACCGCGGCGGCGCTGGAGAGACTCGCCCAGATCCGGTGGAGCCAGAGCGATCTTTCGGCTTCGCTGGCGACGCAGCGCGAGGTCGTCGAGATTCACCGGCAATCGGGGGACGAGTGGAACACGGCCCGCTGCCTGAACAATCTCGGCACCATCCTCCTGCACCTCGGCGACAGCCAGGCAGCGCTCGACGCCTTCTCCGAGGCCCTCCCCCTCGCCAAGACCCTCGGTGCCGCACGACTCGGTCTGCAGCTTCTCGGCAATCTCGGCGGAATACACCTCAGCAGTCAAAACCCGAATGCCGCGCGCGACGCATTCGAGCAAATCCTGGCAACCGGGGAAAACATCCTGCCGCCGAACGATCTCGCCGCCATCCGCGTGAACCTCGCGGCGTCCCTGCGACTCCCCGCCGAAGCCGACCGAGCCGCAGAACTCTACCGGGCCGCGCTCCGAACCTTCCGCCAGACGGGAAACCGACGGGCCGAGGCCGACGCCATGAACGGACTGGGCGCCGTGCATCTGGAGACAGGGCAGTACGACGCCGCCCTCGACCAGAACTCGCGCGCACTCGAACTCGCCCGATCGATCGGCGCCCAGCGCGAGGAGGCCGGGGCGCTGCGCGGGTCGGGCCGAGCCGAGCACGCACTCGACCGGACGTCCGAGGCGCTCGACCATCTCCGCCAGGCCGTCGCTCTCGCCCGGCAGATCGAGGCACCGGAGGAGGAGGCCCACGCTTGCGAGGCATTGGCCGAATTGCAGCTGCGAACCGGTCGGACGGACGCGGCCCGCACGACAATCCGACGCGCCATTGAACTTTCCGAGTCGACGCGCACTCCAGAATCGAAAACAATGCGCAATCTCCGCAGGCAATTGGATCAAACAAGCGAATAGAACTCGCCCGGCCGGCCATGGCAGACCTAGGACTCGATTTGATGGGCCGGGCAGCTCTGGTGTATCAATTCCGGTGTTATGTTCAGACGAACACCTGGAAGAATGCTCATGCGTAAAATTTTCTCGTGTGCGGCAGCCATTCTGACCATAGGTCTGGCCGTCCTGTCCGTTCCCGTACTCGCCACTTCGCACCAGCCGGCGGCGACCGCCAAGGCCTGGCTTCCGATCTGGGCATTCCGCGCGGCGGTCGATACCCCCGCCGCCGGGACCGAACCCACGGCCGACACGGCCGCCTGAAGCACCCCGGCGCAGGAATCGGGCCGGCATCCCCCTCGCCGGCTGGCACCGGCTCGGCGGCGATCCGCATGCCCCGTAAAGTTAGCTGAGGCACACCTAAGTCACCCAGGCCGTACCCCTTCTCGCCGCACCGGCGCGGGCGGCCTCGTCTCCGACCGGTGTCGGCGTCGGGGTGTGCCGGGCGAACGCTTCGGGACAGGGAGAGAGATGCCGAGGGACGGTCAGGAGGCCAGGCGTCCGCACGGGGAACTGGTCGCGGACGTGATGACGGTGCTGTGGGCGGCCGGTGAGCCGATGACCGCGCAGCAGGTCAAGGCGGCGCTGCACCAGGACCTCGCCCGGACGACCGTGGCGACGATCCTCACCCGCCTGCACGAGAAGGGGACCCTGGAGCGCACGCGGCCAGGGCGTTCCTTCGCCTACGCGCCGGTCGCGGACGCCGCCGGGCTGGCGGCCGGGCGGATGCGCCAGGAGCTGGAGAAGGAGCCGCAGCGGGACCTCGTCCTGAAGCGGTTCGTGTCCTCGCTGTCCACGGACGACGGGGACGTCCTGCGGCGCCTGCTGATCGAGGCGGAGGCCGCACCGGCTCCGGCCGGGGGCGAGGCCGTGCTGGAGGGCGGGGCGTGACGCTGTTCCTGGTGGTCGTCGCCCTCACCGTCGTCCTTCCGTGGGGAGCGGCGCCCGCGGCCCGTCGGCTGGCCGGGCTGCTCCCGCCGCGCGAGGCCTCGCTGACCCTCGCGGGGGCGGCCGTGCTGCTCGCGGGCGGCACGGTCGCGGCGCTGACGGGGCTCTTCCACGTGCCGTTCCTGGCGGGGCTGGAGCACCTGCGGTTCGCCCGGGTGACGGCGGACTGGCCGGCGGTGGTGCCGGTGTCCGGTGCCGCCGGGGTCCTGCTCGCCGTGCAGGCGGTGCGGCTGGTGCCGGCCGCTCGCCGGCAGCGTGCGCTGCTGGCCCGCGCGTGGGCGCTGACCGGCGAGGGGACGGCCGAGGGCGACGTGCTCGTCGTCCCGGGTGAGGAGGCGGAGGCCTTCGCCCTGCCGCGTTTCCGTGGCCGCGCCGCCCGCGTCGTCGTGTCGGAGGGCATGCTCAGGGCGCTCGGGCCGTCGGAGCGCACGGTGCTGTTCGCCCATGAACGGGCTCATCTCCGCGGGCGGCACCATGTGCTCTCGGCCGTCGTCGACCTGGCCTCGGCCGTGCATCCGGCGCTCGCGCGCCTGGGGCCCGCGCTGGAGTTCCACCTGGAGCGGTGGGCGGACGAGGCCGCCGCGACGGCGGTGGGGGACCGGAGGGTCGCCGCGACCGCCATCGCCCGCGCCGCGCTGGCCGGCTCGGCCGGGACGGGGGTGCGCGGCAGCCGGCTCCTGTCCGTGAGCACGGGCCCGGTCCCCCGGCGGGTTCAGGCCCTGCTGGAGCCGGAGCCCGCCGGGCCCAGGGGGCGCGGGCCACGTGCGGCCGTGTCCGGTCTCGTCGCCGCGGTGGTGGTGTCGGCCCTGCTGGCGCTCGGCCTCGCCTACGGCCTGCACGAGTACGTGGAGCATGCGGCCAGGAGGATCGTCGGCCCCTGACCGATCTGACGACATCGATGTAGACCAACGATCGGAAGCGTGGGTATGGTGAGCCTCGGCTTGCTGCTTTCGACGCCGAGGGCGTCGCGCTTTTCCGATGATGGGGACACGGTTTGTACGACGGACGGCAGGGATCGTCGAGTCCGTTCGAGCAGTCCGTCTACCTCCTGTCGGAGGCCGGGCGGGCCGTCGACCGTCTGCTGGCGGAGCGGCTGGAACACCGGGGGCTGACCCCGGTCCACCACGCGCTGCTGTCGGCGCTGGCGCGGCTGGGACCGCACGGTCGGCACGATCTCACCTCCCGTGTCACGGCGCCCGCGGCCGAGGTGGACCAGGCCCTCGACGATCTCCTGTCGGCACGCCTGCTGCAGTCGATGGTCGTCCACGTCGGTGGTCGGCAGGAGGTGCTGACCATCACCTCCACGGGCGAGTCCGCCCTGGACGTGCTCCACACCGATGCGTCGGCGACACAGGACGACCTGCTGGCGTCCTTGACGAAGGGGCAGCGCGTCGAGCTCAACTCCCTTCTCCGGCGCGTGTGCGCGGCCGCCGCCCGCGGAGCCGGGCAGCGGCCGCGGCTCCGCGGGACGAGCGGCTGGACCCTGACCCCCGGCTCCCGGCGGACCTGGGCCAGGGTTCGGGAGGGCGTCGGCCCGGCCGAAGGACCGGACGTCGGAACGCCGGACTGACCCCCCTGCGCGGAGAGCTCAGTTCGGCACCGGGCTCGGGGCCGCGCGGTGCTTGGTGAGCGGCACCCCGTCGGCGCCGTCGAGGGTGAGGAGGAGGTCCGCGTGGGCCGAGAGCAGCGCCAGGTCGTGGCTGACGAGGACGACGGCGAGGCCCCGGTCGGTCCGTAGGCCGCGCAGGAGTTCCATGATGTCCTCGGCGGTGTCGGCGTCGAGGGCGGAGGTGACCTCGTCGCAGAGCAGGACATCGGGTTCGGCGGCCAGGGCGCGGGCGATGGAGACGCGCTGGCGCTGTCCGCCGGAGAGTTCGTGGGGGTGACGGTCGGCGTGGCCGGGGGTGAGGCCGACCGCGGTGAGCAGTTCGGCGACGCGGGCGTCGCACCGGTCGGCGGGCCGTACGGAGTGGAGCTTCAGCGGGCGGGTGAGGGTGGCGCCGACGGTGTGGGCGGGGTTGAGGGCGCCGAGCGGGTTCTGCGGGACGAGTTGGACGCGGCGTCGTTGGTCGCGGGTGCGCCGACGGTAGGAGGAGGCCAGGAGTTCGCCGCCGAGGGTGATCCGGCCGGCCTCGGGGCGGTGGAGTCCCGCGAGGGCGCGCAGCAGCGTGGTCTTGCCGCACCCCGACGGGCCGGTGATCCCGGTCAGCGTGCCGGGCCGCAGGACGAGGTCGAGGCCGGTGAAGACCCGGTGGCGGCTGCGGCCGGTGCCGACCCGGGCGTCGAGTGCCTTCACCTCGACGACGGGCACCGCGTCGGCGCGGACGCGAGCCGGTGCGGGCGCCGGGGGCGTTGCGGGCGTGCCCGGGGCCGTGACCGGACGGTCGGGCCGCAGGGCGAGGACGTCGTCGGCGCAGCGGGCGACGACGTCGGGGTCGTGGCTGGTGAGGGCGATGGCGATGCCGTCGCGGTCGGCGATGTCGTGCAGCAGGTCGGCGATGTCGTCGCGCAGGGCGGCGTCCAGGCCGGCGGTGGGTTCGTCGAGGAGGAGGATCGCGGGGCGGCGGGCGAGGGCACGGGCGAGGGCGACGCGCCGCTGCTGTCCGCCGGAGAGGTGCTCGGTCCGGCGGCGTTCGAGGCCTTCGTCGACCGGCAGGCGGACGGCGCGCAGCAGGTCCGTGACGGAGGTGCCGCGGCGGTCGGCGGCGGTCTCGGTGATGAGGCGATCGACGCGCATGCGGGGGTTGAGTCCGGAGCCCGGGTCCTGGCCGACGAAGGCGAGCCTGTGGCGGCGCAGCCGGCGCAGCTCCTCGGGCGGGAGGGCGAGGATGTCGTGGCCGAGGACGGTGAGGCTGCCGGCGGTGACGCGCGCGCCCGGCGGGAGGGCGCCGACGAGGGCGCGCAGCAGGGTGGTCTTGCCGGCGCCGGAGGGCCCGGTGACGGCGGTGACGCGGCCCGGGGCGAGGGTGAGCGTGGCGTCGGTGAGCAGCGGGGTGTCCCCGAGGGTGACGGACAGGGCGGCGGCACGGGCAGCGGGGTCGGTGGTGCTCACAGCGGGGTCTCCGGGGTGGGCCGGGCGGGGGCGAGGGCTTCGGCGGCGAGGGTGACGCTGATGGCGAGCAGGCCGATGGCGAGGCAGGGCGCTCCGACGGCCCACGGGTTGAGGGTGATGCCGGCGGCGTTCTCGCGGATCATCAACGCCCAGTCGGCTTCCGGGGGTTGGGGGCCGAGTTGGAGGAAGGCGGCGACGGAGACGATGTAGACGCCCTCGACGAAGCGCAGGCCGAACAGGGCGAGGAGGGTGGAGCGCAGGTTGGGGAGGACCTCGTGGACGGTGAGGTGCCAGAGGTTCTCGCCGCCCGCGGCCGCGGCCTCGACGAAGCCGGCGGTGGCGAGGGGGGCGGCCGCGGCAGCGACGATCCGGACCGCGTAGGGGATGCCGAGGAGGGTGGCTGCGGCGGCGACGGCGAGGCGTCCGCCGCCGGGCCAGGCCAGGGCGATCAGCATGATGGCGAGGACGGACGGTAGCAGGATCGTCAGGTCCGCGGCGCGTTCGATCCACCGGCCGAGGGCCGGGCGCAGCACGGCGAGGATGCCGATGGCGGTGGCCGCCGCGGTGACGACGAGGGCGATGGCCAGGGCGGTGGCGATCAGGGGCGCGCCCCCGGTCAGCAGGCGGCTGAGGACGTCGCGGCCGAGCTGGTCGCCGCCGAGCGGCGCGTCGCCGCCCGCTTCGGCGAAGGGGAAGGTGACCGGGGTGTCGACCGGGTGCGGGGCGAGGAGCGGCCCGGCGAGTGCGAGGGCGACGAGGGCGAGGGCGGGAACCGCGCGCATGAGCACCCGTCGCTTCCCTCGGGTGGCGGGCGCGGGGGCCGCTGTCGGGGCGTCGGCGGTCATCGTCGCTCTTCTCCGAGGGTGGTGGTGCGGACGAGGTCGGCGAGCAGCAGGAGCAGGCTGATGGCGGCGCCGGCCGCGGCCACGACTCCGGCGACGAGCGGGGTGTCGCGGTCGGTGATGGCGCCGGCCAGGACGGCACCGACGCCGGGGTAGTTGAAGAGGGTTTCGACGACGACGGTGCCGCCGAGGAGCATGCCGGCGGAGGTGGCGATGCCGACGGCGACGGCGGGCAGGGCGCCGGGGAGCATGTGGTGGCTGAGGATGCGCCGGCGGGGCAGGCCGTCGAGGACGGCGGCCTGGACGTGCGGCAGGGCGGCCTGGTCGGCGAGTGCGCCGCGCACGATGCGGGTGTTCCAGCCGATCTGGGGGACCGCCAGGGAGAGCAGGGGCAGGACGATCATGGTCCACGACTCGGGTCTGCCGTCCGCGCCGGTGAGGGTGACGGCGGGCAGCCAGCCGGTCCACTGGGAGAGCAGCAGGAGCAGGGCGACCGAGACGACGAACTCCGGGAGGGCGAACGCGGCGGTGGACAGGGTGTCGACGGCGCGGTCGACGCGCCCGCCGGGGCGCAGCGCGGCCCAGCCGCCGAGGGCGAGGGCTCCGGCGGTGCTGAGGGCGAGGGCGAGGGTGCCGAGCAGGAGGGTGTTGGGGAAGGGGCCGGCCAGGACGTCGGTGACGTGCTGTCCGCGCGCGGTGGTGCCGAGGTCGCCGGTGGGCAGGCCGGTCATCCAGTCCAGGAAGCGCTCGGCGACCGGGCGGTCGAGGCCCATGGCGGTGCGGCGGGCGGCGAGGTCGGCGGCGGTGACACCCCGGTCGGAGCTCGCGCCGGCGGCGTCGCCCGGGAGGAGCTCGACGGCCGCGAAGACGGCGGCGAGCAGGACGACGAGCAGGACCAGGCGCCGTACGGCCTGCCGGGCGACCCGGCCCGCACCGGGGAGGATGCGGGCCGGGAGGCTTCGGGGCGCTTTCGCGTCCACCGGGTGAGGGGTGGTCAACGCGCCAACCAGGTCTTCTCGAACTGGACGCGGCCGTAGCCGGGGAGCTTGGGCAGGTCGCGCACGGCCGCGCCGGCGAGGTCGATGCCGTCGGCCATGCCCCACAGCAGGTAGCCGGACTTCGCGAACTCGATCTCCTGGAGCTGGTGGAGCAGCTTGCCGCGCTCGGCGGTGTCGGCGGTGCCCATGGCCTTGCGGTAGCTCTCGTCGAAGCCCGGCTCGTTCCAGCCGGACTCGTTCTGGCCCGCGTCCGAGAGCATCGTCTTGGAGGCGAAGAAGACGACGGAGTCGTTGGTGCCCCAGTAGCTGGTGTAGAGCGTGCCCTTGAGCCAGGTGTCGTCCCAGAACACCTTGGAGTCCTGCTTCACCACGTTGATCTTCACGCCGGCCTCGCGGACCTGGGTGGCGAAGAGGGTCGCGGACTCGGCGAGTCCGGCGATGTCCTCGGTGGTGGTCAGGTCGTAGGTCCTGGAGGTGTCGAAGCCCGCGTCGGCGAGCAGTTGCCTGGCCTTGGCGAGGTCGCGGGTGCGCTGCGGGATGTCCTTGGCGAAGGCGGGGTCGCCGGTACCGAGGACGTCGTTGGCGACGCTGCCGTAGCCGGAGAGGACCTGCTTGACCATGGCGTCGCGGTCGACGGCGAGCTTGAGGGCCTCGCGCACCCGTACGTCGGCGAACGGGCCGTCCGCGGTGCGCATGACGACGGGCATCGCCATGTCGTTGGGCCGGCGGACGATCTGGACGTCCTTGCGGGCCTCGGCGGTGCGGGCGGCGACGGCACCGACGTTGGAGGCGACGTCGATCTGTCCGGCGAGCAGGGCGTTGGCCATGGCCTGGGGGCTCTCGAACAGGCGGACCTCGACGGCGTCCAGCAGGACCTTGCCGCCGTACCAGTTGTCGTTGCGCACCAGGCGGGCGTTGCCGTCGCGGTACCAGTCGAGCTTGAAGGGGCCGGTGCCCGGGGCGCCGGCGACCGCGTCGTCCTTGGTGTCCTTCTTGAGGACGAAGGTGGTCAGGCGGGTCAGCAGCGGCAGGTCGGCGTTGGCGTAGTCGGAGACCAGGACGACGGTCCTGGCGTCCTCGGCGGTGATGCCCTCGGGCTGGATGCCGGGCAGGCGGCTCTTGCCCGCCGGGGTGTTGCGCAGCCGCTTCAGCGACCAGACGACGTCGTCGGCGGTGACCGGGGTGCCGTCGTGGAAGGTGGCGCCGTCGGCCAGGGTGAAGCGCCAGGTCTTCAGGTCGTCCGACGGCTTCCAGGAGGCGGCCAGGCGGGGAGCGGTGTTGGCCGTGGCCCCGGGTATCGCGAGCGTGTCGTAGATCAGGCTGATGATGAGGTAGTCGCTCTCGTTGGCCTGGGTGCCGTGCGGGTCCCGGGTGACCGCCGAGGCCTTGCCGAGCGCACCGACCTTCAGCGTCCCTCCGGGGCGGGGCTGCTGGCCGGTCCCACCGGAGACCGCGGCTTCCCCGGCGCCACCCTTGCCGCCACCGCAGGCGGCGAGCACGCCGATCGCCCCGGCTCCGGCTCCGGCCCACAGCAGCTGTCGTCTGGTGACGCCCACGTTCGATCCTCGTCTCGGTTCCGTGCTCGATTTGCTTAGGGTTACCTACCCTAAATTCAAGACAAGTCGCAAGCCGTCCGACGGGGCGCACTCGACTTCCGGCCATGCGCCCCAGCGCCCCAACCCGGCCCGCGAGCAGGGAAGTTGCCCCTGCGCCGCACGTGCGCCGCCGCCCGGAACCG
The DNA here is from genome assembly GCF_053612025.1 of Kitasatospora sp. NPDC054768. Lineage (NCBI taxonomy): Bacteria > Bacillati > Actinomycetota > Actinomycetes > Kitasatosporales > Streptomycetaceae > Kitasatospora > Kitasatospora sp. NPDC054768. The sequence continues at coordinate 97,837 of NZ_JBSHBN010000001.1, read as the reverse complement.
AGACTACGCAAATGTAGACATCCAGCCGGGTAAGGCTTGCCTTACCTAAAAGTCGTTGTTACGTTTCCTGTCGTCCGGCCGTTCGAGCCGCCCCGGACCGATGCCCCACGCGCAGCTCCCGTCGCCGTCCCACACCGGCGAGGTGACGCCACGTGCCCGCACCCCGCACCTCTTCTCCCCCTGTCCCCGGAAGGTCCCGCCGTGCCCACCTGCCCTGCCCCGGTACGCCGTCTCGACGCCGACGCCGTCGCGGAACTCACCTCCACCGCGGCCGAACTGCTGGCCCTCCACGGCTCCGCGACCAGCCCCGCCCTGCTGGCCGACCTGCCCGAGAAGTGCGCCCGGCTCGGCGAACCGCTGCGCCACCGACTGCGTCCGGTCGACACCGCCGACGGCCTGTTCGTGCTGCGCGGACTGGAGATCGACGACACCCGCCTCGGGCCCACCCCCGACCACTGGTCGACCGTCGGCGACTCCGGCGCGCTCTGGGACGTGGTGCTGCTGCTCGTCTCCACGGCGATGGGCACCCCGATCGCCTGGGACGGCCAGCAGGACGGCCGGTTCGTGCACAACATCGTCCCGACACCGGGCCACGAGAGCGAGCAGACCGGGGCCTCCAGCTCCGTCCTCCTCACCCCGCACACCGAGGACGCCTTCCACCCCGGCCGCGCGCACCTGCTACTGCTGTGCTGCATGCGCAACCACGACGCCATCGCCACCACCGCGGCCAGCGTGCGCCTGACCGACCTCCCCGACGCCGACGTCGAGCAGCTGAAGCGGCCCGTCGCACCGATCCTGCCCGACGACGCCTACGAGCAGGCCCGGAAGTTCGGCGGCCGGCCCGCGCCGGTCCCCACCCTCTTCGAGGCCCCCGAAGGCCTGACCATGCGCTACGACCCCGCCTACACCCCGCTGGACGAGGCGGACGAGGCATGGCGCGCGGCCTACCGGCGCCTCGGTGACGAACTGGCCCGCGTCTCGGTCGCGGTGAGCCTGGAACCGGGTGACGTCCTGGTCGTCGACAACGACCTCGTCGTCCACGGCCGGGTGCCGTTCCGGGCCCGCTACGACGGCACCGACCGCTGGCTCAAGCGCGCCTCGGTACGCGTGGAAGGCCGCCCCACCCGCCCGCTCGCCGAGCACGACGAACACGGCTACGGCCAGGCCGCCCTCACCGCCCGGGCCGCCTGAACCACCACTGCCGCCGCCTCACCACCTCGAAAGGGCACCCTCATGGACCGGGACGACACCACCCTGCGCGTACTGTCCACCAGCGACCTCGCCGGCCTGGACATCACCCTCGCCGACGTCGTCGACACCGTCGAACAGGCCTACCGCACCCTGGCCGCCGGCCAGTCCGACAACCCGCGCAAACTCACCGTCAAACCCGCCGACGGCCACTCCGTCTCCTACGCCATGCTCGGCCGCGACGGTGTGCGCAACGTCGTCGCCGTCAAGACCTCCTACAAGCACGGCCTCGACCGGAGCCGCGCGAACCAGCACTACTACACGACGCTGACCATCTACGACGACGTCACCGGCCTGCCCGTCGCCATGATGGACTGCTCCCGCATCGGATCCCTGCGCACCCCGGCCGTCTCCGCCCTGCTGGCCCGCGAGTGCGCCGCCCCCGACGCCTCGACCGCGCTGGTGATCGGCACCGGCACCCAGGGGCGCCTGGCGCTGCCGCTCCTACTCACCGCCCTGCCCGGGCTGGAGCGTCTCCTCCTGTCCGGGACCCACCCCGACGGCATCGCCGCCGTCCGCGCCGAACTCGCCCGGCACTTCCCCGACCGCGAGCTCGAACTGGTCACCGACCTCAGGGCCGCCGCCCGCGACGCCGACGTCATCGTCGCGACCGCCGGCGGCCACACCCCCGCCGCCGTCGAGGCCGACTGGCTGAAGCCCGGCGCGGTCTCGATCCTGGTCGGCCACGGCCTCGCCCCCTCCACCCTCCACCGGGCGGACCGGGTGATCGCCACCAGCGAGGCCCAGATGCGCGTCACCGGCACCGACATGGCCGACGCCGACGGCAAGCTCCCGGCCGTCGACCTGGAGCTGCCCGTCGTCATCTCCGGCGCCGCCGCCCGCACCGCCCCCGGGCAGCGGATCTTCGCCTACAACAGCGGACTCGTCGTCACCGACATCGCGCTGGGCCACCGCTTCGCCCAACTCGCCGCCGCCCAGGGCCTCGGAACCGAGGTGGCCCTGTGGCGCTGAGCCTGCCCGCCCACCCCGACCCGCTCACCGACCGGATCCACGACAGCGGGCTGCTCCACGAACTCGCCCACGGGCTGGACGGCCCCTTCCACTACCTGCTGCCCGAACGCTTCGACGACAACCTCGCCGCGTTCCGCGCCGCCCTGGCCGACGCCGGGGTCGAGGGCCGCGTCCACTACGCGAAGAAGGCCAACAAGGCCTCCGTGTTCGTGGAGCGCTGCGCCGCGGCCGGCGCCGGAGTCGACGTCGCCTCCCTCGGAGAACTGCGCGACGCCCTCGGCCACGGCGTGCGCGGCGAGGACCTCGTCGTCACCGGCCCCGCCAAGAACGAGCAACTGCTGCGCGTCGCCACCCGGCAGGGCGCGCTGATCGCCGTCGACGCCCTCGACGAACTGGAGCGCCTGCTCGGCCTCGACACCGACCGTCCCGTCCGCGTCCTGCTGCGCCGGCACCCGCCGGCCCAGCCGCGCAGCCGGTTCGGCCTGGACGACGTGCAACTGCACCAGGCCCTGCGGCGCTGCGCCGAGGCCGGGGACACCGTACGGATGGAGGGCTTCAGCTTCCACCTCTCCGGCTACGCGGTCCAGCCACGCGCCGACCTCGCCGGAGAGCTCGTCGAACTCTGCCTCAAGGCCCGGTCGTCGGGCCTGCCGGCGGACCGGATCAGCATCGGCGGCGGCTTCCCCGTCGACTACGTCGCCGCCGATGCCTGGGACACCTTCCTCACCGAACAGGGCCCCGGGCACTACCACGGCGAGAAGGCCTTCGCCGCGGGCGACTTCTACCCGTACCACTCCCCCGTCGCCGGCGCGGACGCACTGCGCGCGATCCTCGCCGCCCGCCCCGGCGGTACCGGACCGAGCCTCGCCGAGCGGCTGCGGCAGGCCGGCGTGACGCTCCTGCTGGAGCCCGGCCGCGCCCTGCTGGACCGCGCCGGGTCGTCGGTGTTCCCCGTCCAGGGCGTCAAGGACCGCGCCGGGTACGGCATCGTCACCGTCGACGGCACCAGCCTCAGCCTGTCCGAGCAGTGGTTCAACAGCGAGTACCTGCCCGACCCGGTCCTGCTCGGCGACCGCGCCGGGCCCCCGGGGCAGCCGTACCGGGCCTGCGTGGGCGGGGCCAGCTGCCTGGACTCCGACCTGCTCACCTGGCGCAAGATCGCCTTCCCCGCCCGGCCCCGGGTGGGCGACCTGCTCGTCTACCCCAACACCGCGGGCTACCAGATGGACTCCAACGAGTCCCCCTTCCACGAGCTGCCACTGCCGCCGAAGGTCGTCATCGACCACCACGGCGACCGCCCGCGCTGGCGCCTCGACCGCTGACCCCCCGCACGAACCTCACCGCCCCGCCGTCCCCACGGAGCTCCACCATGACCGACGCCCTGAACCGCCCCCCGGTGGTCGGCCGGATGTCCGACCTCATCGGCCGCACCCCGCTGTTCGAACTCGCCCGCGCCGACAACGGCGCCCGGCTGCTGCTGAAACTGGAGATGTTCAACCCCACCGGCAGCGCCAAGATCCGCATGGCCCGCCAGATGGTCCTCGACGCCGAGGAACGCGGCGACCTGCGCGAAGGCGGCCACATCATCGAGTCCACCTCCGGCAACACCGGCCTGGGCCTGGCCGTCGTCGCCGCCGAACGCGGCTACCGCTTCACCGCCGTCGTCGACAACCACGCCGCCGCCGACAAGCTGCGCGCCATGAAGGCGATGGGCACCGAACTCGTCTTCGTCGACGCCGACACCGACGGCGAGGAACTCCACACCGCGGCCCGCGAGGAACTCGCCGAGGAGATGGCCCGCGGCAAGGACAACACCTTCTTCACCGAGCAGCACAACAACCCCAGCAACGCGGTCGGTTACCACGCCGTCGGCCGCGAGATCGCCCAGGCCCTCGACAACCGGGTCGACGTGCTGATCGGCGCGGTCGGCACCGGCGGCGGCCTGTGCGGCACCGCCCGCGAGCTCAAGCGCTCCGTGCCCGGCGTCGCCGTCGTGGGCGTCGAACCGAAGGGCTCGATCGCCTTCGGGCCGCCCGCCCACGACTACTACCAGTCCGGCACCGGCACCCCCGAGGGCGCCACCATCGGCCTGCTGGTGGACTACGACCTCATCGACGAGGGCGTGAAGGTCGGCGACATCGAGGCCTTCGCGACCGCCCGCGTCGTCGCCCGCCGCACCGGCCTGCTCATCGGCGGCTCCGCCGGAGGCGTCGTCCACGAGGCCCTGAACCGCCTGCCGGCCCTGGCCCCGGATGCCGTTATGGTCGCCTTCGTCAACGACGGTGGCGAGAAGTACATGGACACCGTCTTCAACGACGACTGGATGAACGCCCGCGCACTGCTCGACGAGGCCGTGGAGGCCGACATCGACGAAACGCTCACCAAACTCCGCAGGCCCTGACTTCCGAGAAACGTGACACCCACGATGCAGCAGCTAGCCACCCTCGCCCGCGACAGCCGCGCACTCGCCGCCCTCGCCGTCCCGCTCGCCCTCACCCAGCTCGCCCAGGTCGCCCTCACCACCACCGACACCATCATGATGGGCGTGCTCGGCACCGAGGCCCTGGCCGCCGGCGGCCTCGCCCTGGTCGTCTTCAACCAGCTGCGCACCATGGGCGTCGGCCTCGTCACCTCCGTCGGCAACCAGGTCGCGGCCGCCGCCGCGCGCGCCGAACGGGACGAGGACACGGCCGACGACGGCGACGAGGTCCGCGGCCTGGTCCGGGCGGCGATGGCCGTCGCCACCCTGGCCGGCCTCGCGGGCGCCGTCCTGATGGTGCTCATCGGCCAGGCCGCCACCTGGCTCGGCCAGGACGCGGACGTCGCCCACCGCGCCCAGGGCATGCTCGCCGCCCTCGCCCCCGGCCTGGTCCCCTGCCTCTGGTTCCAGGCGATCCGCCAGTTCACCGTCGGCATGCGCCGCCCCCAGGCCCTGCTGCAGATCACCATCGCCTCCGTCGCCATCAACGCCGGACTCAACTGGCTCTTCATCCACGGCACTTGGGGCCTGCCCAAACTCGGCCTCACCGGCATCGGCGTCGCCACCAGCAGCGTCTACCTGCTCTCCTTCCTCGCCCTCTACGCCTCGGCCCGCCGCGACCCGCAGCTCGCACCCCTGCTGAGCCCGGACTTCTGGCGCGCCGACGCCCCCACCGTGCGCCGCCTGCTCGGCCTCGGCACCCCGATCGCCGCCACCTACGGCTCCGAGGCCGGCTTCTTCTCCGTCACCGCCCTGCTCGCCGGCAGCTTCGGCGCCGCCGCGCTCGCCGCCCACACCGCCGTCAACCAGCTGATCTACATCGTCTTCCAGGTCGCCGTGGGCCTCTCCCACGCGGCCTCCATCAACGTCAGCCGCGAACTCGCCCTCGGCGAGTACGCCGCGGCCCGCCGGATCAAGAACACCGCACTCGCCTGCGGCGCCGCCGTCACCACCCTCGTCGGCATCGCCTACCTCACCGTGCCCGACCTCGTCCTGCGGCCCTACTTCGACCCCGGCGCGGCCGCCGACCAGCAGGGCCTGCGGATCGCCACCGGGCTCCTGGCCGTCGTCGCCGTGCTGCAGTTCTTCGACTGCGCCCAGAACATCGGCGTCGGCCTGCTGCGCGGCCTCGACGACACCCGGAGCGGCTTCCGCATCACCCTGATCGGCTACTGGCTCGTGGGCCTGCCCGCCTCCTGGCTCCTCGCCTACCCCCTCGGCGGCGAGACCCGCGGCCTCTGGCTCGGCCTGCTCGTCGGCCTCGCCACCACCGCCGTCCTCCTGCTGCGCCGCTACGGCCGCGCCCTCTCGGCCAAGGCGGTCACCTCACCCGAAGCGGCCGTCGCCGGCTGAGCCGGCCGGCGGCACCCGTCCCGCGGGTACGGCCCGATGGGTCCAAAGGACCGACACCCGCCCGCGGGTCAGCGCTCGCGCCCCCGCGCCTTCAACGGAATCACCGGCAGCTCCGGGGCCGGCAGCCGCTCGCCGTCGTAGCCGTGCACCTCGCCGAAGCGGGTGCCGGTCATCCAGTCGGCGCGCGCCCGCGCGATCTCCTCGGTGGAGCGCCCGATGAAGTTCCACCACATGACGATCCGCTCGTCGAAGGGCTCGCCGCCGAGGAGCAGGACGGCGGCGTCGCCGTGGGCGCGCAGCGGGAGGTCGGGGCGCCCGCAGCCGAGGTAGAGCAGGGAGCCGGGCTCGACCGGGACGCCGTCGACGTCGACGCGGCCGGACATGGCGAGGACGGCGTACTCGAAGTCGGGGAGGAGCGGGAGGCGGAGGTCCGCGCCGTCGGCGAGGGCGAGGTCGGCGCCGACCAGCGGGGTGTGGGTGGTCCCGGGCGAGGTGGCGGTGTCGAGGGTGCCGAGGATGACGGTGGCGCGCAGGCCCCGGCCGGTGACCACGGGCAGGTCGGGGTGGTGCTCGAAGGCGGGGGCGATGTTCCGGCCGGCCTCCGGGAGGGCCACCCAGAGCTGGGCGCCGTGCAGGTGGCGGGCGTGCGGGCGCGGGGACTCCTCGGAGTGCGAGATCCCCCGGCCGGAGGTCATCAGGCCCAGCTCGTACGGCCGGACGGTCCGGAGGCTGCCGAGGCTGTCGCGGTGCAGCACCTCGCCCTGGTGGAGCCAGCTGACCGTCTGGAGGCCCATGTGCGGGTGCGGCGGGACCCGCATGCCGGGCTCGTCGGCGATGTCGTCGGGCCCGTAGTGGTCCACGAAGCACCAGGCGCCCACCATCCGGCGGCCCAGGTTGGGCAGCAGGCGCTGAACCACCGTGTTGCCGCCGAGCGGGAATTGACGGGCCGTCAGCAGATCCTTCACCGGGCCGGCGCTGGCCTCGCGGCCACAGCCGGCCGGGGCGGGCCTGAGGTCGAGGTTGCTCATCGCGGTTCCACCACCGTACGGAGAGGGGCCGGGCGGGCCCCAGAGGGCGCCGCCACCGATCATCCGCCACGGTGCGGCGTTCCTCCACCCGCGCCCGGCCATCCGGCGGCAGCCGGGACGAGCGGACGGGCCTCAGTGCCCGCAGGCCCACCAGGCGTCCGCCGTCGCCTTGTCGGCGAGGTCCCGCAGTTTGCGGACCGCCTCGGCCGGGTCCTCGGCCCCGTACACCGCCGAGCCGGCCACGAACACGTCCGCGCCCGCCTCCGCGCAGCGCTCGATCGTGTTCGCCGCGACGCCGCCGTCCACCTGCAGCCACAGCTCCAGGTCGTGCTTGGCGATCAGCTCCCGGGTGCGGCGGATCTTCGGCAGCATGATGTCCAGGAAGGCCTGGCCGCCGAAGCCGGGCTCGACGGTCATGATCAGCACCATGTCGAGCTCGGGCAGCAGGTCCTCGTACGGCTCGATCGGGGTGCCCGGCTTGAGCGCCATCGACGCGCGGGCGCCCTTGGCGCGGATCTCGCGGGCGAGCCGGACGGGCGCGGCGGCGGCCTCGACGTGGAAGGTGACCGAGCCGGCGCCGGCCTCGACGTACTGCGGGGCCCAGCGGTCCGGGTCCTCGATCATCAGGTGGAGGTCGAGCGGGGTGTCGGTGGCGCGGGCGAGCGACTCGACCACCGGGACGCCGAGGGTCAGGTTGGGCACGAAGTGGTTGTCCATGACGTCCACGTGCAGCCAGTCGGAACCCCGGACGGCCTCGGCCTCGTCGGCGAGCCGGGCGAAGTCCGCGGACAGGATGCTGGGGTTGATCTGGGCCATGACCGACTACCTTCGTACGAGGACCTGCGGGGCTGGGCGCCCCCGGGGGCGGGCACCTCATCCCATCATCCCGCGCCGTACCGCCGCCGGGCGCACAGCGCCACCTCGGCGTGACCGTCATCACACCCCCCGGCAGGATTACCGGGGCCCTCGCCGTGGTCATCAGCCCTTGAACGGGCCACGGCCCGCCGCGGCTCCCGCCGGGCCGTCCCGACCACCGAGCTCCCCGGCCCGCCCGGAGCTCCGTCCGAGGAAGGTCTCCCGATGACCGATCTCGTCCACCCCGCCCGCGCGCTGTGGTGGCTCTTCGAGCCGGTGCACGCCGTCACCTACTTCCTGCCCGAGGGCCGCGCCGCCTTCGAGGAGGCCGGTCTGCACGGCCGCCTGCACGGCTACTTCGCCACCCGATCGGCCCCGCTCGGCGCGGTGGACGCCCCGCCGGTGACCGCCGCCTTCTTCAACTTCTCCCCCTCGATGGTCGAGCGCGCCCTGCCGGAGGTGTGGAACCACGCGAGCCCGGAGGAGGCGCTGACCGCCCGGCTGAAGGCCTCCGCGACGATCCTGGAGGGGCTGCTGGAGCACGTGGACAAGGAGCAGGTCGAGCTGGTCGCCGAGACCCTGGAGCAGGCCGCCACCCGGCTGGACTGCGCCGGGCGGGTGCTGGCCGCCGCCAACGCCGCGCTGCCCCGCCCGAGCGGCCTGTACGAGCGGCTCTGGCAGGCCGCCACCGTGATGCGCGAGCACCGCGGCGACGGCCACGTGGCCGCCCTGGTGGCGGCCGGGCTGGACGGCTGCGAGGCCCTGGTGGTCCGCTGCGCGATGGACATGCGGCGCGAGATGCTCCAGCCGCTGCGCGGGTGGACGGACGCCGAGTGGGAGGCGGCGGCCGACCGCCTGGTCGAGCGCGGCTGGCTGACCGCCGAGGGGACGGTCACCGAGCTCGGCCGGATCCGTCACCAGACCCTGGAGGCCGCCACCGACCTGGCCGCGGCCCGGGTCTGGGACGACTACCCGCGGACCGAACTCGACCGGCTCGCCGCGGCGTTGAAGCCGATCTCGGCGCTCTGTCGCGGCCGGCTGCCGATCAACCCGATGGGACTGCCGGACAACCAGTGACCGCTCCGCGACGTCAGGGCGAGGAGACCCGGGGCGGGCCGAGCACGATCCCGCGTCCGGCGTAGAACCGCCCGAACGACCGCCACGGCACGCGCGCGAAGGCCTGCGACTCCCCCGGGAACCCGGAGGGGTTGTGGATCAGCAGCGCCGTGTCCGTGGCACCCACCGCCAGGACCAGGTGCCCACCGCGCCGCACCGGCTCCGGCCCGTACGGCTCCCGGATCGACGGGTGCACCGAGACCATCACCAGCCGGCCGTCGGCCACCTCCGACGACACCTCCTCGGGCGTCAACTCCCCTGCCCGCGTGGCCAGTCCCCAGCGCCGCTCGACGTACTCGGCGAACGGCGCGTGGATCAGCCCGCGCAGGCTGTCACCGTCCCGCAGGTAGGCGCCGGCCGCCACGCACTCGCCCGCGAGCGCCAGCGCCGCCGGGGTCACGCCCCACCAGTGCGCCAGCGCCATCCGCAGACAGGCCACCCCGCACAGCCGCCAGGACCACCACGCGTACTCCTCCGCGGTGGCCGCGCCGGACTGCCCCCAGCGCGGATCGGCGGACGCCTCCAGCCGCCCGTCGACGATCTCCCGCACCAGCTCCGCCGACTCCCACTGCGCGCGGTACGGCACCTCGTGCACCACCCGCACCGACCGCGCCGGCGCCTGCGGCCGCGCGTCGCCCCGATCCACCATTCCCCGACGCTCTCACGGCACGGCGGCCGGGCGGCCCACGACACTCCCGGCGCAGCCGTACTCAGGCGCCGGGGGCCGGCGCGGCCCCGACCTCGGACTCGCCCGCCCCGACCTCGGACTCGCCAGCCCCGCCCGGCGCCGTCCGTGCCCCACTGGTCTCCGGCTCCGACCGGCCGGCCTGCGGCTGCGGCTGCGGCTGCGGCTGCGACCCAACGGCCTCCGGCTCCGGTGCCGGCTCCCGGTAGGCCAGCCGCTGCGCCGCGTGCCGGCCGCGCGCCTCCACCGGCAGCGAGCCGGTGGCGCCGGCCAGACCGAACGGCGGCATGTCGAAGTAGATCGACTCGTACCCGCCCGGCGGCGCGATGTACGTCTCGTGCCAGAGCCCGACGTGCCCGCGGGCCTTCCCCTCCCGCAGCTTGCGGTTGGCGATGCCCCACACGGTGTGGTGGAAGCCGTCCGGCGCGCTCGCGTAGCCGTACAGCTTATCCTTCGACTCCCAGTACTGGACCACGTAGTAGGTGCGCGGCGAGGCGGTCAGCAGGATGCGGCCGCGCAGGCCGCGCTCGGGGGCGCGGCGCAGGTCGTACAGCATCCGGAGCATCGAGAACATCACCGGGCCCCAGTGGTGCACGGCCCAGAAGCGGTTGATCCGCATGCCGATCAGCAGCACCACGGTGTCGCCGGTGGCGGCGGCGGTGGTGTAGCCCGGCTGCGGCTTGGCGAACAAGGCCAATTGTGCCTCCCCGTACCCTTGCCCATGTAAGCGGTGACTAGACCAGTGCCGGGCGGCCCGGTCAAGGCTCGCCACCCTCACAATTCGGCTACTGTGCGGGCGGGTTGACGACACCCGAGGCCGGGGGTGCCGGTCCGCGGCCGGCTCCCGCGGGTACGCGCGGGGCCCCGGCGCCCGACGAAGGGGCCGGGGCCGGACGCGGACGGCCTACCAGGCGTAGTCCTCCGGGGCGGGCCGGTGGCCCGGGAAGAGCTCGTCGAGGTGGTCGAGGGTCTTCTGGTCGAGCTTGAGGTCGAACGCGCCGATGGCGGCGTCGAGGTGGGCCGGGGTGCGGGGGCCGATGATGGGGGCCGTGACGGCCGGGCGGGAGAGGAGCCAGGCAAGGGCGAGGTCGGCGGGGTCGGCGCCGAGTTCGGCGGCGAAGTCCTCGTAGGCCTGGATGCGGTCGCGGTGCTTGGCGAGGAGTTCGCCGGCGTAGGGCATGGCGCTGCGGTCGCGGGTGCCCTCGCGCTCCTTGCGCAGGACGCCGCCGAGCAGGCCGCTGCGCAGCGGGGACCACGGGATCAGCCCGAGCCCGTAGTGCTGGAGGGCGGGGACGACTTCGAGCTCGATGGCGCGGTCGAGCAGGTTGTAGAGGGACTGCTCGCTGACCAGGCCGAGGAAGTGGCGGGCGCGGGCGGTCTCCTGGGCCTGGGCGATGTGCCAGCCGGCGAAGTTGCTGGAGCCCACGTAGACGATCTTGCCCTGGGCGACCAGGACCTCCATCGCCTGCCAGATCTCCTCCCAGGGCGTGGCCCGGTCGATGTGGTGCATCTGGTAGAGGTCGATGTGGTCGGTCTGGAGGCGGCGCAGGCTGGCCTCGACGGCCTTGCGGATGGCGAGCGCGGAGAGCTTGCTCTCGTTGGGCCAGTCGCCCATGTCGCCGTAGGCCTTGGTGGCGAGGACGGTGCGCTCGCGGCGTCCGCCGCCCTTGGCGAACCAGCGGCCGATGATCTCCTCGGTCCGCCCCCGCAGCCGGCCCTCGCTGTCGCGGCCGTAGGTGTTGGCGGTGTCGAAGAAGTTGATGCCGCGCTCGTGGGCGGTGTCCATGAGGCGGTGGGCCTCGGCCTCCTCGGTGTGGGGGCCGAAGTTCATGGTGCCGAGGCAGAGGCGGGAGACGGTCAGGCCGGTGCGGCCGAGGTGGGTGTACTCCATGGCGCCCCACCCAAGACCACACCGGCTCCGCTGTCCAGCACATTTGGCGGGAGTGCCGGAACCCGGCGGATCACCGCCCGTGAGTGGCGAACTTCCGTACGGCGAGCGGCATGCAGACTGCCAGCAGCAACGCGCTCCAGAGCAGTGCGGCGAGGACGGCGTGCTGTGTGGGCCAGGCGGAACCGGCCGCCGAGGGGTTGCCGAACAGTTCCCGGCAGGCCTGGACGACGGAGCTGACCGGGTTCCAGTCGGCGAGGAACCGCAGCCAGCCGGGCATGCCGCCGGTCGGCACGTACGCGTTGGTGATCATCGCCAGCGGGAAGACCGCCACGGACAGCTGACCGGCCGCCTCCTCCTTGCCGACGGCCAGGCCGAGCAGGGTGCCGACCCAGGTCATCACGAATCGGAAGAGCAGCAGCAGCGCGAACGCCCCTGCCGCGTCGGCGAGTCCGTTCCGGGCCTGCCAGCCGGTGGCGAGCCCGACCAGGGCCAGCAGGGCCAGGACGACCATGCTGACCAGCAGGTCGGCGAGGGTCTGCCCGAGCAGCAGCCCGGTGCGCGAGACGGGCATGGAGCGCAGCCGGTCGGTGACTCCGCGCGAGACGTCGCGGGCGGCGCCGACCATGGTCGGCATGATGCCGTTGGTGGCCACCATGGCGAACAGGCCGGGCATCAGGAACTCCCGGTAGTCGCCGCCGCCCGGCACCTGCATGGCACTGCCGAGGACGTAGCCGAAGACCACCACCATCACCACCGGCACGCCCAGGGAGGCGGCCAACAGGCCCGGTGAGTGGCGGTAGTTGAGCAGGACGCGGAGCACCGAGGTCCAGGTGCCGGTGGCGAGCCGGCCGATGCCGGACGGTCGCGCCGGGGCGATGTGCGCAGTGGTCACCGGGCGGCCCTCCCGGCGTCCGCGGACTCCTGGGTGAGCGCGAGGAACACGTCGTCCAGCGAGGGCGCCCGCACCGCGACGTCCTGCGCGACGACCCCGGCGCCGTCCAACTCCCGGACCAGCGACGGCAGCAGGACGGACACGCCGGGCGTGGTCAGCACCGCGACGGTCCGCTCGGCGACGTCCACCCGGGCGTCGCCCCCGGTCATCGAGGACAGCACGACGGCGGTGGCGGCGAGTTGTCCGGGGTCGGCCAGGGTGACGGAGACCTGGCTGCCGATCGCCGCCTTGAGGCGGTCGGGCGGCCCGGTGGCGATGGCGGCGCCGTGGTCGACCACCACGATGTCGTCGGCGAGCCGGTCGGCCTCCTCCAGGTACTGGGTGGTGAGCAGCACGGTGGTGCCGCCGTCCGCGAGCTCCTTGACGGTGTCCCAGATCGCCTGTCGACTGCGCGGGTCGAGCCCGGTGGTGGGCTCGTCCAGGAAGAGCACCGGCGGGCTGGTGACCAGGCTGGCGATGAGGTCGAGGCGTCGGCGCATGCCGCCGGAGTAGGTGCGCACGAGCCGGTCGGCGGCCTCGGCGAGGCCGAAGCGGGTGAGCAGTTCGTCGGCGCGCTCCCGGGCCCGGCGGGCGCCGAGGTGGTGCAGCCGGCCGAGCAGGCGGAGGTTGTCGCGGCCGGTGACGCCCTCGTCGACGGCGGCGTGCTGCCCGGCGAGGCCGATGGCGCGGCGGACGTCCTCGGCGGCGCGGACGACGTCGTGTCCGGCAACCCTGGCGGTGCCGCGGTCGGGGGCGACCAGGGTGGCGAGGACGCGGACGGCGGTGGTCTTGCCGGCGCCGTTGGGGCCGAGCAGGCCGCAGACGGTGCCGGCCGGGACGGCGAGGTCGAGGCCGCGCAGGGCCTCGGTGGCGCCGAAGCGTTTCTCCACGCCCGCCATCTCGATGGCGGGTCGGGCGGTGTCGGACATGGCTCTGCCCCTCTCTAGGTACAGCGTACGTAGAAGCGCGCGCAGGCGCATCCTACTACGTACGCCGTACGTATCTACGATGGGGAAAACGAGGTGATCTTCCAGTGCCGTCCAGCAAGCCCACGCCGTCCAGCACGCCCGCACCGGGCGGGTCCGCGCCGGCGTCCAGCAAGCCCACGCCCCCCGAGGCCCCCGAAGTGATCTGGCTGCGCCCCGAGCGCACCGGCCGCGGCCCGCGCCCGGCCCACAGCCGCGACTCGATCGCCGCCGCGGCCATCGGGATCGCCGACGCCGAGGGCCTGGACGCGGTCTCCATGCGGCGGGTCGCGGCGGCGCTCGGCGCGGGCACCATGTCGCTCTACAACTACGTGCCGAAGAAGGAGCACCTGCTCGACCTGATGCTCGACGCGGCCGCCGCCGAGTACCGGTTCCCGGCCGCGCCGAGCGGCGACGTCCGGGCCGACCTCGCCGACCTCGCCCACCAGCAGCTCGGCATCTTCCGCCGCCACCCCTGGCTGCCCGCGCTGGTGCTGGCCCGCCCCGGCATCGGCCCCAACGCCCTGCGCTACACCGACCACTTCCTCGCCGCCACCGCCCCCACCGGCCTCGGCGGGAGCGACCGGATGGAGGCGATGGCCCTGATCAACGGCTTCATCGCCCAGTTCGCCCAGTTCGAGCGGACGGCGGCCGCGGGCGCCAAGTGGCAGTCCGAGCTGGTCGGTTACCTCGGCCGGGCGGCGGCGAGCGGTGAATTCCCGCACCTGGCCCAGGCCTTCGCCGCCGCGGGCCCGCCCGCCGACCCGGACCGGGCGTTCGACCGCACCCTGGACCGGGTGATCTCCGCCATCCTGATGCCGACGGGCGACAACTGACGAACCATCAGCCCGTGAGGACCTCCCTGGTCAGCAGCCCCGCCACCCGGCCGTCCAGCAGCACCAGCACCGCGGGGCGCCCGCCCGCCAGCGCCGCCCGCGCCTCGGCCGCCGACTGCCCGACGCCGACCGTCGGCAGCGCCGGCCCGAGCAGCGCGCCCAGCGGGTCCTCCGGCTCGGCCCTGCCGTCCGCGAGCGCCGCCGTCAGCACCTCCCGGGACACCGAGCCCGCCACCTCGGTCGCGTTCACCCCGAACGGGCGCGCCGGCCGCGCCAGCACCGCCGGGGCGACGCCGCCCGGCGCGTCCCGCAGCGCCCGGGCCGCCTCGCCGACGGTGGTGCCGGCGTCGACCGTCACCAGCGGCCCGGCCGCCTCCAGCAACGGGCGCAGGCCCTCCGCCTCCTCCTCCAGGAAGCCCCACTCCCGCATCCACGCGTCACTGTGCACCTTGGACAGGTAGGAGCGGCCCGAGTCGGGCAGCACCACCACGACCAGGTCGTCCGGCCCGAGCGTCCGCGCCACCCGCAGCGCCGCCGCGACCGCCGTGCCGGAGGACGGGCCGGCCAGCAGGCCCTCCTCGCGCGCGAGCCGGCGCGCCGTCAGCAGCGACTCGCGGTCCTGGATCCGCTCGAAGGAGTCGATCACCTCCGACCGGTAGGCCTGCGGCCAGCGGTCCTCGACGGTTTCGGGGTGGAGGAAGTGCCCGATGCTTTCGACGAACCACGGGCTGCCGTCCCCGCCCCCGTACGAGGAGGACTCCGGGTCCGCGCCGACCACGGTCACCGTGCCGCCGGAGGCCTCCTTCAGGTATCCGCCGGTACCGGTGATGGTGCCGCCGGTACCGACGCCCGCGACGAAGTGGGTGACCCGGCCGCCGGTCTGCTCCCAGATCTCGGGGCCGGTGGTCCGGACGTGCGCGTCAGGATTGGCCAGGTTGTCGTACTGGTTGGCCAGCCAGGCACCGGGGATCTCCTCGGCCAGCCGCTGGACCACCTTGAACAGGTGCCTCGGGTCCTCCTGGGGCACCAAGGTCGGCGCGAGCACCACCTCGGCGCCGTACGCGCGCAGGATGTCCGCCTTCTCGGCCGCCGCCTTGTCCGCCACCCCGGCGATCACCCGGTACCCGCGCTGCCGGCCGACGATCGCCAGGCCGATGCCGGTGTTGCCGGAGGTCGCCTCGATGATCGTCCCGCCCGGCCTCAGCAGGCCGTCCCGCTCGGCGGCCAGCACCATCGACAGTGCGGCGCGGTCCTTGACGCTGCCGCCGATGCTGAGGAACTCCGCCTTGGCGTAGATCGGCGCGGCGATCCCGGCGCCGAGCCGGGCGAGGCGGATCAGCGGCGTCCCGCCGATCGCGTCGAGGACGGATTCGTGAACTGCGGCCATCGTTGGCCCCTTTCGCTGGCGCTGTCCGTCCGAGCCTGCCCAGGCCAGGGGCCCGGTAGACGGCGGCGACACCGTTCCTCACGGACCGCCTTCGTCCAGGCCGTCGACGCCCGCCCCCTCCCCCCTCCCCGCCTCACCGCGCCGGCTCCGCTTCCCCGGGCCCCCGGTCAGGGTGGCCCAGAAGCCCCGGCGCTCCGTCGGCGGGACCGCCGGGGCCGCCGTCGGCTGCGGCTGCGGCTGCGGTTGCGGTTGCGGTTGCGGTTGCGGCGCCGGTTGCTCCGGGACGATGCCCTGGGACCGGGCGGCCGCGAGCCAGCTCGGCAGCTCGGCGAGCAGCAGGTCGTACAGCTCCTCGTCGGAGACCGTCCGGGGATCGCGCCCCAGGTGGACGAAGCCCGCGTTGTCGATCGGCCGCTTCTCCGGGACGGGCAGTTCGTCCAGCTTCCGCAGGAAGTCGAACTGCCTGCCGTCCGGGTCCCCGAAGCCGATGAACTGCCAGAAGATCGGCAGCGTCGCCGCCTCGCACAGCCGCTTCTCCGCCGCGCTCTTGCTGATCGGGCCGCCGTCCGTCTGGAACAGGACGAAGGCCGGCGCCGTGGCCCCGCTCTCCCGGTAGTGCCGGACCACCGCGTCCATCGCCAGGTGGTAGCTGGTCTTCCCCATGTGCCCGAGGCCCGCGACGATCCGGTCGATCCAGCCCGCGTGGTCCGTCAGGGCGATCTCGGCCTGGGCGTCGACCTCGGTGGAGAAGAAGACGACCGGCACGCTCCCGTCGTCGTCCAGGTGGGCCGACAGCCCCAGCACCCGGTCGGCGAGCGCCTGGACGCTGCCGTCCTTGTAGTAGGGCCGCATCGAACCGGAGTAGTCGACCACCAGGTACACAGCCAGCCGCCGGCCGTTCAGCCCGCGCCGCTCGACCGAGGCGCCGGCCGTCTTGTAGAGGCTCACCAGCCCGGGTGCGCTCCGCTCGACCTTGCTCAGACTGACGGCCATGTCCCGCTCCCTTGCCCACTGCGGCAGCCGAGCTGCCGGCGCGCGTGATCGTCAACGCGCTCCCGACACTCTGCGGGGCGGACGACGGCCACGGCAAGCCTTCGCCCCGACCCGCCGCTCACCAGCCGTCCGGGTGCCGCGACAGCCAGTCGGCGTGCCGCTCCTTCAACCGGTCGCGCTCCTCCGGTGTGGCCAGGTGGACGTCCGCGCCGCCGTCGTACGGGTGGTACAGCCGCCGCATCCCGGTGTCCGTGACGATCACCCCGGCCTCCCGCTCGTCGGCGACCCGGCGCAGCAGCCGGTCCAGGCCGCCCCGCCGCCACTGCCGCCGCTCCACGAAGACGTGGCAGTAGGTGCGGAACTCCGGCTCGGGGTCGTCGCTCTGGAGCCAGGTGCGCCAGTGCCTCGCGTCCCGGCGCATGCGGGGGACGCTCGTCCTGCTCGTCCACCTGGGCGTGAGGACGTACACCTCGGCGCCGGCGAACAGCTCGTCCAGCACGGTGTTGTGGCGTTCCAGGACGATCGCGTACTCGCGCTCGTCGTCGGGGTACCGCTTGGACTCCGGCAGGCTGTGGAAGCGCACCCAGACGTCCCGTGCCCGGCTGTCGATCTCGTGCCCGACGGGCTCCGTGCCGGGCCACCGCCGCTCCCAGAGCGCGGTCAGCGCGTCGCGATCCACCAGCTCCCCTCCTCCGTTCCGGCAGACGAGTCTGCCACATCCGTCCCACCAGTCCCGGCCTGGTGAAATCCCCTCGTCACGGCCGCCCGGCTCCCGTAGCGTGGTTCGGTCGATCTTGAGGGCAGAACGGGGCACCACATCATGCAGCAGCACCACGGCTGGGCCGACGAGCGCTTCGGCGCCGTCGCGGACGCCTTCGCCGCCAACTTCACCGAGTTCCCCGAACTGGGCGCCGCCGTCACGGTGTTCTCCGGCGGCCGGAAGGTGGTCGAGCTGTGGGGCGGCACGGCCGACGACCGCACCGGCCGGGCCTGGACGCAGGACACCGTCGTACCGGTGTTCTCCTGCGCCAAGGGCCCGGTGAGCATCTCCGCGCACCTGCTCGCCCAGCAGGGCCGGCTCGACCTGGACGCGCCGGTCGCCCGCTACTGGCCGGAGTTCGCCCGGAACGGCAAGCAGGCCGTCACCACCCGGATGATCCTCGGCCACCGCGCCGGCCTCCCGGCCCTGGACGCGACGCTCTCCTTCGAGGAGGTCGCCGCCTGGGATCCGGTGATCCGGGCGATCGAGGCGCAGCGGCCGCTCTGGGAGCCGGACTCCACCCACGAGTACCACGGCCATGTGTTCGGCTTCGCGGTCGGCGAGGTGATCCGCCGGATCACCGGGCTGACCCCGGGCGTGTTCCTGCGCGAGGAGATCGCCGAGCCGCTCGGGCTGCCGGTCCGGATCGGCCTGCCGGAGAGCGAACTGCCGCGCCTGGCACGGCTGGTGGAGGCCGATGGCCGCCGTCCGATGCCGGGCCCGGAGCACCTGCTCACCCGGATCGTCACCATGAACGGCGCCCTGGTCTTCCCCGGCCTGGACGTGCCGCACGGCTGGAACGACCCGGACCTGCACGCGATCGAGCTGCCCGGCGCGGGCGCCGTCGCCTCGGCCACCGGTCTGGCGGGCCTCTACGCGGCGGCGGCCACCGGCCTGGACGGCGGCGAGCGGCTGCTCTCCCCCGACACCGTGACCGACGCGGTGCGCGAAGTCTCCTCCGGAGCGGGCTTCCTGGGCTTCGACCTGGGCGCCCGCTGGGGCTCCGGCCTGCTGCTGGACTCCCCCGCCTTCCGCCCGCTGCTCGGCGCGCGCAGCTTCGGCAACGACGGCGCCGGCGGCCAGTTCGCCTTCGGGGACGACGAGTTCGGCGTCGGCTTCGGCTACGTCGCCAACCGGATGATCGGCCACGGCGACGCCCGGGCGAACCGCCTGATCGAGGCGGTGCGCGGGTGCCTGGGCTGACGGGCTTCCTCCCGCTCGTCACCGGCCTGGCCACCACCGGCGGCCTCGGCGAGCTGCGCTACGGCGCCTCGCTGCCCGAACTCGCCGCCCACTACGGCGATCCGTGGGACGGCGGCCGCGTCCACCGCGGCCACCGGTGGCCGCACGCCTTCGGCTGGGGCGACGTGCAGACGGTGTTCTGCCGCTGCCGCCGGCTCCACGCGCTGTCGCTGCCGGTCTGGCACGGCGAGCTCGACCTCCCCCGGCCGGGCGGCGGATCGGTGACGCTCGACACCCACGTCTCCGAGCGGGACCTGATGGCGGCGCTGACCGCCACCGGCCACAGCTGGCGGACGGTGACGTACGAGAACCTCCCGGGCCAGCGGAACCTGGAGTTCTCGCCGGCCGAGGAGGTCCGGGTCGAGCTGGTGCTCACCGACCGCGACGGCTACGACCGGCCGCCGCTTCCGGAGTGGGTGCTGCACAAGGCGGTGCTGTGGGGCTTCGAGCACGTCGAGTGCCCCGCGCCGGACGGCGACCTGCCGGACGACGGCTGGGGCGCCGGCGACCGGTAGGGCCGCCGCCGACCGGTAGGGCCGCGGCCGACGCCCGCCCGGGCCGCCCCGTCCCCGGTGGGGGGTCGGCCGGCCGCAACCGCGACGGCGCGCCTCAGCCCAGCGCCCTCGGCAACACCACGCGCACCCACTCCTCCGGCTGCGAGAGGTGCGGGGCGTGCCCGGCGCCCGCGTACAGGTGGCGTTCCGGCTTGGGCAGGGCGAGGTCGATCAGGTCCAGCACCTCGCCGAACATCGGGGCGCTGTCGTCGCTCTGGGTGAGCAGCGCGGGCTCGCCGAACCGGGACAGCCCGGTGAGGTCGAGGTCGAGCGCGTCCGGGTCGCGCAGCTCGTCCAGGTAGGTGGGCGCATTGCGGATGTAGGTGTGCCGGACCGGCGCGGGCAGCTGCTCCCAGGCGCCGGGGCCGAGGGCGAGGCTGTCCACGTACAGTTCGGCGGCGGCGGCCGACTCCGCCTGCTCCAGCAGCTCCCGGACGGCGGCGATCCGGCCGGCGAAGGCGGTGCCGATCGGGCGCAGGTCCGGGTCCGCGAGCAGGATGCCGGTCCCCGGCGGCTCGTGCACGGCGATCCCGCGCAGCAGGTCGGGCCGGGCGGCGGCGAGCCGGAGGGTGACCAGTGCCCCGTAGGAGTCGCCATAGGCGAAGGCGGGCGCCAGGCCCAGCCCCTGGATCAGCCCGGCCAGGTCGGCCGCGTCCTCGTGCACCGAACCCTGGGTGAGCGGGTCCTCGCTGCGACTGTGCCCCCGGCGGTCGTAGGCGACCGCGGTGGTGGACTCGGCCAGGCCCGGCAGCACCCGCGCCCAGGAGTCCGCATCGCTCCAGGAACCGTGCACCAGGACGACGCCGGGGCCCTCACCACGGGCCTCGTAGTGCAGCGCCACCCCGTTCACCCTGATCTCGGCCATCACGAGTCTCCCGATCTCGGCGGTGCTCCCCCACCAGCGTGACACAACCGCCCGGAAGGCTCAGGTCCTCCGGTGGCGGGCCCGTCGAGGGCGGCCGGGCGGATCGCGAGGGCCGCCTCCCCTGGTGATCGGGCGCCGCGCGGCCGTGCCGGACCGCCGTCCCCGGCCACCGCGGTCGCCCGGCGCCCCGCCCACGGCGGTCACCCGGCGTCACCGGCCGCCCCGCCACCGCCCGTTGCGGTGACGGTCCGTTACCGGTGTTCCGGGTGCGGGCCTCAGCTCAGCACCCGCACCGGCGGCTCGTCCCGGGTCCCGTCCTCCGCGACCACCGTGAACCGCTCCGGGCCCGACACCGACAGGTCCACCGGGTAGAGCGACGCGGTGTCGTTGACGTCCAGCACGGCGCTCTGCCGCCCGGTCGCCACCTCCACCCTGGTCACCCGGCCCCGGGTCATCGCCCACACCGAGCCGCCGTCCACCACCAGGCCGGTCACCTGGTCGTCCAGCCCCGCCGTCCAGCGCCTGCCGCCGTCCGTGAGCGAGTACGCCAGCAGCCGGCCGGTGGCGGTCCGGCTGGGGTGCTTGCCGCCGCTGATGCCGATGTCGCCGGGCTTCTCCCCCGGCACGACGAACAGGTCCCCCACCACCGCCCCGCCGAACAGCGGCCGGGCGGTGAACTCGTCGAAGGCGTGCAGCCCGCCCAGCATCACGTCCAGGTCGTACTCGTCCCCGGCGACCGGTATCGCCGCCCGCTGCCGGCCGGTCCGGTCGTAGCTGAGCACCGCGTGGGTGCCGCGCTCGGCCTGGGCGTCCACCCACACCGCGAGCGGGTCGACCGACACCACCGCGAGGTTCTTCAGCCCGCCCGCCGCGGGCAACGCGATCCGCTGCTGCTCCCGGCCGTCCGCCGGGGCCAGCGAGCGCAGCACGGGAGCGGCGTCGCCGCACTGCGCGACCGTGACGGCGTCCCCGGGGCCGCCCGCGACCTGCAGCGGGGCGCAGCCGGGATCGGCCGCGCTGTGCCAGACGTCCCGGCCGTCCGTCAGCCGTACGGCGCGCCAGCCGGCCTTCTCCTGGAGCAGGGCCTGCTGCCCGGCCACCGCGACCACGTCCGGCGTCGCGTCGTCCCCGTCCCGGGCGGGCGCGTCCACGGTGGCGGTCCAGCCCTCCCGGCCGTCGGCGAGGTCGAGCGCGGTGACGGCGGAGCAGGGCCCGTCGTGCGGCGAGTGGCCGATCAGGCCGAGGGCGTCGCCGCGGGCCGTCCCGTCGGGCCCGGTGCCCCGGCTCATCGCGCACACCGTGTCCTGCCCGGGCGGGGACCAGCTCCAGGCGACGGCCCCGGTGGCGCTGCGGTAGGCCACCACCAGGTCCGGACGGACCCGCACCACGAGGTCCCCGCTGGTCCAGCTGCCCACCGCACGGACCGTGGAGGGCCGGTCCAGCGGCGCCTTCCAGGAGTCGTTGAGGCCGTCCCCGGCGAAGCCGACGAAGATCGTGAGCCCCACCAGCGCCCCGACCGCGGCCGAGGGGAACCCGGCCTTCGGGTGGATCAGCGCCCAGACGAAGCCCGCACCACAGGGCATCAGCCCGAGGATGCTGATGATCCCCATGTACGCGAGGCTCTCGCCGCCGAACCCGTTCGCCGGGCCGAACAGCACCGCGAGCCCCATGCTCGCGAACATCGCCCCCAGCACCCCGCCGGAGACCACCATCCAGGTCTCCTTGTCCCAGGCGAACCTGGCTCCCCACCTCGCCCGGACGACAGTGTCCTCGGGCCGAACGGCCATGCCGGTCTCTCCCCTGCGACGCGCCGCCCACCGCGTCGGGGCGACGATCATCGGATCGTCGCAGAGCGCGCCATGATCCGGAACAAAGAGCAGGGAAAACCCCGGCCATGACCCGCACATACCAGGTCCCGAGCGCCGGAACCGTGACGAATCCTCCCTCCGCGCGCCGGCTGCCGCCCGTCCGCGCCCCGTCCACCGTCGGCCCTGTCCGGCCTCCGTACGCCCCCTGCCCGCCCCCGTCCGACCTCCGTCCGACCGCCGTCCGACCGGCGGAAATCGATTGCCGGCCGCTGGGGCGCTGGCTAGCGTTGCCCGACATGACCGCGACCCCCGCCATCCCCGACTGGCGCACCGCCAACCGTGCGAACTGGGACGAGCGCGTGCCCGTCCACGCCACCGGCCCGTTCTACGACCTGCCCGGCTTCGTCGCGGGCCGTGACACCCTCCAGGACTACGAGCCCGCCGAGGTCGGCGACGTCACCGGTCGCACGCTGCTCCACCTCCAGTGCCACCTCGGGCTCGACACCCTCTCCTGGGCCCGCCGCGGCGCCGTCGTCACCGGGCTCGACTTCTCCGCCCCGGCCGTCGCGGCCGCCGCCGACCTCGCCGCCCGGATCGGCGCCGACGAGGCCCGGTTCGTCACCTCCGACGTCTACGAGGCCGCCGAGGCACTCGACGGACGGACGTACGACATCGTCTACACCGGTTTCGGCGCGCTCTGCTGGCTCCCCGACCTCACCCGCTGGGCCCGGACGGTCGCCGCGCTCCTCGCCCCCGGCGGCTTCCTCTACCTCGCCGAGCACCACCCGGTGGCCGACGTCCTCGCCGACGACGGGCGCAGCTTCGAGGAGGACTACTTCGAGCGCACCCCGATCGTCGTCGACTACCCCGGCACCTACGCCGACCCGGACGCCCGGCTCGACTCCACCGTCACCGTCCAGTGGCAGCACGGCCTCGGCGAGGTCGTCACCGCCCTGGCCGACGCCGGCCTGCGCCTGGACTTCCTCCACGAGCACGCCCACGCCCACTTCCGCGTCCCCGCCGGCTCCCCCGCGCCGCAGTCCTACTCCCTCCGCGCCACCCGGCCCCGCTGACCCCTCCCGGGCCGCGCCCGGCTCTCCGCCCGGCTCTCCGCCCGGCCCAGCGGCCTGCCCACGGGCGCGCCCTGAACGGCCTCCCGGCACGGCCTCCCTGGCGGGCACATATTGGCCCCTCAGCCTCGGCCCGGTTCCCCACCCGGCACCCAGTTGCCGTGCAGGCCCAGGGGCACCCGCACCGGCAGGTGGATGCGGGCCACGGGCTCGCCGGTGAAGTCCTGGGCGGCGAGGATCACCAGGTCCGCCGCTCCCCGGTCCGGGTCGTGGACGTACGCCATCAGATACCCGTCGTCCTCCGCCGTCGGCGACTCGGCGGCGACGAACACCGCCTCGCCCACCGCCCCGTCGCGCCCGAACTCGTGGGCCTCGACGGTCCCCCGGCTCAGATCGTGCTTGAGCAGGGCGTTGCTGAAGCCCTCGTCCGGGCGGTCGTCCCCGGGGCCGTTCGGCGGCGCGTAGAGCTCGACGGCGGCCGCGTAGCCGTAGCGGTAAGGGCGGCCGGTGTGAAGGGAGTTGACGCGCGGGAATTCCTGGACCCGGTCGTCCAGCCGCTCCTCCCGCACCGTCCCCGCCGCCAGGTCGATCGTCCAGCGGTCGAGCGTGGGCCGGCTCGCGCCGATGTCGCGCAGGTCGATGCCCGGCGGGTGCCGCACGACGTCGACCACCAGTGAGTCCGCCGTCCGCTCGTACGCGTTGAGGGTGTGGCCGACCAGGTGCGGCGCGAGCTCGAACCACCGCACCGCGCCGCCCTCGCGCGGCATCACCCCGATCCGCGCGGCGCGCCGCCCGTCCCAGGTGAAGGGCACCCCGGTGGCCAGGTGCGCCGCGCTGAACACCACCGGCGTGTCGTACAGCAGCACGAACCGCTCGGTGAGCGCGAAGTCGTGCATGTACGGGTTCCCGGGCACCTCGATCAACGTGCTGCGCCGGACGGCACCGGCGGCGTCCATCACGATGTGCTGCACCTGGTCGGAGCCGTACCGGAAGGCCAGCGAGTGCAGTTCCCCGCTGTGCGGGTCGAGGATCGAGTGGGCGTTGGCGGAGAACCCCTCCGGCGTGGCGCCCAGTTCGCACGGCCCCACCGTGTCCAGCTCGTAGGTGAGTTCGTACGGGCGGATGCCGCCCTCGATCAGCGCGTAGGTGCGCCCGGCGAGGCCCGCGACCTGCACGTTGGGGGAGATGTCCAGCCGCTCGTCGACGGGCGTGCCGCGCCGGGGCTCGCCGAGCCGGTCGGCGACCGCACCGGAGCGGACCCAGCGGTTGCGGTACCACTCGGCGCGCCCGTCCCGGATCCGGACACCGTGCACCATGCCCGCGCCGAGGGTCCACAGGTGCGCGGCCGGATCCTCGATGCCCAGCGGATTGGGGCCGTTGCGCAGGTAGCGCCCGTCGAGGTGGGCCGGTATGCGGCCGGTGACGGGCAGGTCGTGGGCGGTGACCTCCTCGGTCACCGGGGCGAAGTTCCCGCGCAGGAAGCGGTTGCGGCTCGTGCCGCCACGGTCCGGGCCGTCGGTGCTCATGGTGTCGACCTCTCGTCAGGTGATGGGATGGCGGCGGCGAAGGCCCGTCCCAGTGCGGCCATCAGCGCCTCGTAGCGCGCCCCGGCCTCGGCCGGCGCGAAGTGGCCGGCGAGTTCCAGGCTCACCGCGCCGTGGGTGGCCGCCCAGAAGAGCTTGGAGACCTCGCGGGCGTCGCCGGGCCGGAAGACCCCGGCCGCGATGCAGGCCTCCACGGCGGCCACCGAGGCACCGAACGCGCCGTCCGCGACGGCCAACGCCGCGGCGCCAGGGCGGGATCCGGGGACCGGCTGCTCGAACATCACCCGGTAGTAGGCGGGTTCGGCGATCGCCCGCTCCCGGTAGGCCCGGCCGAGCTCGGTCAGATAGGCCAACGGGTCGACCCCGCATGGGACTTGCTCCTGTGCCCGGCGCAGCCGCGCGAAGCCCTCCCGGTACAGCGCGTCCAGCAGCCCCTCCTTCCCGCCGAACATCGTGTACAGCACCTTGGTCGAGGAGCCGATCTCGGCGGCGATCCGGCGCACGGTCAGTGCGGCGGGGCCTTCTGCGACGAGGAGGGCGATGGCGCGGTCGAGGATCACGGCGCGCACGGCATCCTGGCCGACCCGCTGCGCGTCCTGGTAGGGCGTGCTCATGGGTAACAACGTAACCGACGGGAAACAGTGTTACCACCCTTTGCGCGCAACGGTTTTCGAAACCCACCCGACCCGACCACCCAGCCGCCCTGGCTAGACTGGCGCGCTCGAAAGCCGAGGGGAGTCAGCGATGAGCGGTGCCACCCGCTGCGACCAGGTCGCGGCCGAGGCGGGCATGGGTGAACGGCGGCGGCTGTACCGGACGAGCCGCCGGATCGGCGACGGCGTGGGCAAATGGGGCCTGGGACTGCCCGGCATCCTCGTCATCGCCGCCTCCGGCTGGACCTGGTGGGGCGCCGTCCTCGCGGTCGCCGCCGTGACAGCGGCCGCCTGGGCCTACAAGAACGTGCCGCCGCGCTCCGGGCTGGTCGCCGTGGCGCGCTACGAGGGCGGCCTCGTCCTCCACCACGCCGGCGGCGACTTCCGCGCCCTGCCCTGGGAGGCCATCGAGAGCTACGAGTACATACCCTCCCGGACGGAATTCCGCGGCAACCTGAGCATCGAGCACTTCGGCCGCGTCGTCATCCTGGCGCGCGGCCGTGAAACCCCCTTCGTGGTCTCGAAACTGGCGGGCCGTTACGAACCGGGGCTGGCCGAGGCCATCCGCGCGGGCCTGATGCCGCGCTGCACCGCGCCGCTGCACGAGCGGTTCGAGGAAGAGGGGCACGTCGTATTCGGGACGGTGCTCGGCGTGCTGCCCGAGGGACTCCTCGTCGACCCCGGCAGCGACCACCGCACGGCCCCGCTGCCGTGGAGCGACCTCCAGGACGTCACCGCCGAGAACACGCGCGAGCTCCGGATCACGGCGCGCACCGAACTGATCCCGGGCGAACGGGTCGTCACCCGCGTCCTCGCCGATGCGGACGTCGTCGCGGCGTTCCTCCGGGAGACCCGGGAGAAACTCCTGCCGGAGCAGCACGCCGAGTGACCGGGGCCGCGTGACCGAGGCCGCGGCCCCACCCCGAGCGCACCGGTCGACTCGACGGCCGCCCGCCAGGGCGCGCCAACCCTGCGCCACGGTGCGACCGTTGACATGCGCCGGGCATCCGTCGCAGCACCGGCGGCACCGGGTCCGCGCGCCGTGCTGCGCCGACCGGGTCAACCTCGGCACCGGACTGTACGCGGACGCCCGGTCGGCTCGTTCTGCTGTACATGCCTCCCCCGATCCCGACGCCACCGCCGCTGCCCGCACACAGCACCGCACGGAACGCCGCTCGGAGGTTCCCGTGGCCGTGATCGGCCGTGCGGCGGCCACCGTGGTCGCACTGGGCATCCTGCTCATCCCGGCGGCCGTCACGGCGGGCACCGACCTGCCGCCCGAGCTCGGCGCGGGCTGGTGGGAGGTGTCGGCCAACGCCGCCAACGTCCGGGTCGACCACTTCGGCGAGGAGACCGTCGTCGGGTTAGCCCGTTCGGGTGACCGGGTCGAGGTCGTGGACACCTGGACCTCACCGCTCGGCGCCCGCTGGGCGAAGGTCATGGTGGTGCGCACCCGGGTCTCCGGCTGGGTCCTGTGGTCCCTCCTCGCGCACCGGGACCCGTCCTCGGAACCGTAGAATCCGCCTGTACACATCAGGAGGGATTTCGCGTGTTCCGAGCGCAGCGTCCGCGCACCGCAGAGCTGACCGCACGACAGGGAGAGGGGCCGGTCGACGGCATCGCCCTGCTGCTGCCGGGCGGCTTCCTCCGCAGTCGGCGAGCACCGCTGAAGGTCGCCGAGCTGGGCCTGCGGGACCTGGCCACCGAGCTCACCGACCGCGGCCGGCCGCACGGCCTCGCGGTGCACCTGCTGCGCTACCGCCACGGCGGCTGGAACGGCGCCGACGCCGACACCGCCGTCGAC
The DNA here is from genome assembly GCF_053612025.1 of Kitasatospora sp. NPDC054768. Taxonomy (NCBI): domain Bacteria; kingdom Bacillati; phylum Actinomycetota; class Actinomycetes; order Kitasatosporales; family Streptomycetaceae; genus Kitasatospora; species Kitasatospora sp. NPDC054768. Next base: position 70,798 of record NZ_JBSHBN010000001.1, on the reverse strand, counting down.
ACCCGCTGGGCGCTCGACGAGCTGGCCCGGCTGTACCCGGGCAGGCCCGTCGTCCTGATCGGCAACTCGCTGGGCGGGCGGGCCGCCTTCTGGTGCGCCGGGCACCCGTCGGTGGTCGGCGTCGCCGGGATCGCTCCCTGGCTGCCCAGCGGCGATCCGGTCGACCAGCTGGCCGGGCGGCGGGTGCTGATCGTCCACGGCACCGGGGACCACAGCTCGGCCAGTGCCACCCAGTCCCTGGAGTACGCGCTGCGCGCCCGGCGGGTCGTCCCGGACCTCGCGCGGTACGAGGCTCCGGGCGCCAACCACCTGCTGATCCGCGAGTCCCGCGACATCAGCGCGCTGACCACCGCGTTCACCCTCGCCACCCTGGGCGCCGAGCCCGCCCCGCTGATGACGGGAGCGGTCTGCACCCGGCTCCCGGCCCGGGTCTAGGCCCCGGCCCCGCCGCACCCCGCCGCACCCCGCGCCGTCCCGCGCCCCGGGCCTCCCCTGCCGATCGGCAGGGGAGGCCCGGTCACTTTCCGGCGGAATTCCTGCCGATCGGCACATGCGCGAACGGGGTTCCGGCGATCAGTCTTGGAGTCACCGCGACGGCGGCCATCCGGGCCGCCGTGGAAGGGAGTCTCCACCGTGTTCCACGACCACGATCTCCACCTCCGCGCCGACCGGATGCAACTGAACGCCCGTCAATTTCGTGTTCTCCGGGGCGGATCACTCCGCCCCTCACCCGTCCTCACGACACCGGAGAACTCATGCCCGTCACCAAGCCCGCCGCCCTCGCGCTCGGCCTCGCCGCCCTGCTCCTCACGGCCGTGCCTGCCGCACCCGCCCTCGGCCAGGCGCCGCCCGGCGGTCCCGATCCGGTCGTCCTCGATGCCGCGATCGCCCACCGGCCGGGGGACCCTGCGGCGGGCGTGATCGCCCGGGTGACGGTCGACGGCCGGGCCTGGCGCGGCAGTGCCGGCGATCCGGTGAGCGGGCGGCCGGTGGCGTCGAACGCCGCGTTCCGGATCGGCAGCATCAACAAGACCTTCGTCGCCGCGGTGGTGCTCCAGCTCGCCGCCGAACAGCGGATCTCCCTGGACGGCACCGTCCAGCGGTACCTGCCCGGCACGCTGCCCGCCGACTTCACCCTGCCGATCACCGTCCGTCAACTCCTCGACCACACCAGCGGACTGCCACAGGCCGTCGAGGGTCCGAACACCCAGGATCCCGACGAACTGATAGCGCGCCGCTTCGGGCTGGAGACGCTCGACCAGGTCGTCCAGAAGACGCTCCACCCCGAGGACGGGCACGAGGTCACTCCGTCCTTCGCCCCGGGCTCCGCCCAGGAGTACAACAACTTCAACTACCGGCTGGCGGGCCGGATCATCGAGCAGGTGACCAGGCACACGATCAGGGAAGAGGTGACGGCCCGCATCCTGAAGCCGCTCGGCCTGCGGCACACCGAGGTGCCGGAAGGCAGGCCGACGATGCCCGAGCCCCACCTGACCGGCTACTTCACCGACAGGGCCGGCGCCCCGATCGACGTCTCCGAGCAGGGCGGCAACTCGGAGTCGATGGTGTCCACCCCGGCCGACCTGGACGTCTTCCTGCGCGCCCTGCTGGACGGCGAACTCCTGCCGCCCCAGCAGCTGAACGACCTGCTCACCCTGCCGCGGGACGCCTCCGGCCGGCTGCTGCCCGTGCGCGGAGCCGGCGAGTGCCAGTTCGGTCCGGACAAGGGACGGGCCTGCTACAGCGCCGGGCTGATGGCCATCCCCCTACAGGACGGCACGGTGCTCTGGGGCAAGACCGGGCACGACCTCGGGTACTCCGACGGCTTCTTCACCACCCCGGACCTGCGCAGGAGGCTGGTCTACTCCGTCGGCGCCGGGACCGGCACCCCGGCACCGGCGCTCCGCCTCGCCGCCACGACCTTCGGGCCCTTCGCGCCCTGAGCCCGACCGAACCAGCGACCGCACCGACCCCCCTCCTCCCCCACCGTCGAAAGGACCCGAATGATCAGCATTCCCGGCGGGCTCGCCCGCACCACCGTCGACCGCGAGGGAGCCCCCGGCGCGACCTGGATCGCCGAACTCCCCGGTCTCGCCGCCGAACTGCTGGAACGCTGGCACTGCGTGCCGGACGGCGCCGCCACCCACGGCGGCGTCGGCCTGATCCTCCCGGTCCGTCAGGCAGCCGGGCGCGCGGCCGTGCTGAAGGTGTCGTTCCCCCACCCGGGCAACGTGCACGAGCCGGACGCCCTCGCGGTGTGGGCGGGCCGGGGAGCCGTCCGGCTGTACGAACGGGACGACGAGCGCTTCGCGATGCTGCTCGAACGGGCGGGCCCGACGACGCTCGCGGAGGTCCGGGACGGCGACGAGGTGCTGACGGCCGCCGGGCGGCTCAGCCGCCGGCTCGCCGTCCCGGCACCACCGGGCCTGCCCCGGCTGAGCGAGCAGGCGGCCGGCTGGGAGGACCGGCTGCGCACCGACGCGGCCTCCCTGCCCCACGCCCTGTCGGCCCGCGCGGTGGGCTCCGCCCTCGCGACCGTCCGCGACCTCGCCCGCGTCCAGCCGGAGGTGCTCGTCCACGGCGACCTCCACCCCCGCAACATCCTGCGGGCCGAGCGCGCACCCTGGCTGGCCGTGGACCCCAAGGGCTGCGTGGGAGACCGGGCCCACGACGGCGGCACCCTGCTCACCGTCCACGCCCTGACCCTGGTCGACGCGACGACCCTGCTCAACGCGACGGATGTGCGCCGCGCCGTCCTCCGCGCGCTCGACGTTTTCACCGAGGCCGCCGGGCTGGACCGCGAACGCACCCGCCGCTGGACCCAACTCCACGCCGTCCAGGCCGCCTTCCGGGGCCGACGGCACGGATTCCGGCGTGCCCGGGGAGGCCCCGAGCTCGCCCGGCTCACCCGGTACGCGGACGGGCTCGCCGAAGCACTCACCCCCGGCTGACCGCGTCCAAACCCGACCACACCCGCCCGACCGCATCCACCCGGCGCACCCGCCGGGTCCGCGCTGCCGCTCGATCACCGGATCGATCACCGGATCGGGCCGCCGCGCCACCGCGCCGCCGAAATCGCGTTGGCGGCCGGCGGCCCGTGCTGCCTATGGTCGGGGGATGACCACTCGAACCTTCCGCATCATGGTGCGCGGCGTCTTCGACGGCCTCACCGACGAACAGCGCGCCGAACTGCTCGCCGCCGCACCCGCGCACGACGTGCTGCACGCCGCCTTCACCCGCGAGGGCCACCTCAGCTACGACCTCTCCGCACGGGCCGCCTTCACCTTCCGCTTCCTCGACGAGGGCGAGGCCGAGGAGGACATCCTGGAGGCCACCGAGCGGGCCGAGCAGTCGGCGCGGGACTGGCTGGCCGGACGCGGCTACGGCTGCAAGAACCTCCGCTCCCAGGCCGAGGACCTCTCTCGGGCGCCGCTCGGCAAGCGTCAGCGCCGCGCCGCCGCCACTGGTCGCTGAGCCGACCCCTCCCCCTCCGCCACCTCCTTGACGGCTTCCTCCCGGGATATACTTGAGCAGTCAAGGAGGTGGCAATGACAGACCAGCCGGTCCAGCCCGAGCAGCCGGACCAATCGGAGCAGGTGGGACCCGTGCGGCAGACCGCGACCGCACCGGCCACGCCGGGCCCGAGCCCCGACCCGCTGGACACCGCCCTGCGGCTGGTCCGCGCCCAGACGGCCGTGGTCAAGCGCTTCGACGCGAGCCTCGGCGGCCTGCACGGCGTCAGCCTGGCCGACTTCACGATGCTGCTCCACCTCTCCCAGGCCCCCGGCAGCCGGATGCGCCGGGTCGACCTCGCCGAAGCCCTCGGGCTCACCGCCTCCGGCGTGACCCGCGGCCTCGCGCCGCTGGAGCGGATCGGCCTGGTCGCCCGCGAGGCCGCCGCCCGCGATGCCCGGGTCGCCTACGCCGCCCTCACCCCGACCGGGCGTGAGCGTCTCGCCGAGATGCTGCACACCGCCCGCCAGGTCGCCGCCGACCACTTCGCGGCCGAGCAGTGGAGCCCCGAGGACCTCGGCCGGCTGTCCACCCTGCTCACCCGCCTCGGCGGAACCGCCCCCGGCCAGCGCCTCGCCTGATCCGCCCGGACCCGCACCCACCACCCGCCCACCCTGCCCGCACGCACCGCCACCACCCCCGCCAGTCACGCCGTCGGACCCCACCTCCTAGGCTGGCCCCGCACGACACGTACCGCCCGCACCACCCGAACCGACAGCACCGACAGCACCGACAGCACCGCGCGCACCGCACCACCCCGCGAAGGGCAGCACCATGACCGACACCCCCGGCACCGGGCCCGGCCTGGAAAGCGCCCTCGCCGACGCCCAACGCGCGCACTGGCAGCAGACCTACACCGCCAACCCGGGCATGTACGGCGAGCGGCCCTCGGCCCCCGCCGAGTACGCCGCCGAGGTGTTCGCCGCCGCCGGAGCCCGGGACGTACTGGAACTCGGCGCCGGCCACGGGCGCGACGCGCTGCACCTCGCCCGTACGGGCTTCCGTGTGCTGGCCGCCGACTTCAGCCCGACCGCCCTGCACCAGCTGCGCACCGCCGCCACGGACCAGGAACTGGCCGACCGGCTCTCGGTCCTCGCCCATGACGTCCGCGACCCGCTGCCCCTTCCCGACGCCTCCGTCGACGCGGTCTTCGCCCACATGCTGCTCTGCATGGCGCTCTCCACCGAGGAGATCGAGGCGCTCGTCGCCGAGGTCCGCCGGGTCCTGCGCCCGGGCGGCACCTTCGTCTTCACCGTCCGCCACACCGGCGACGCCCACTACGGCGCCGGCACCGGCCACGGGGACGACATCTGGGAGCACGGCGGCTTCGCCGTCCACTTCTTCCCCCGCGACCTGGTGGACGCGCTCGCCGAAGGCTGGCGCCTGACCGACGTCCATCCCTTCGAGGAGGGCGAACTGCCCCGCCGCCTCTGGCGCATCACCCAGGAGACCCCCCGATGACCGCACCCGACGCCGCCACCCCCGACGCCACCGCCCCCGACCTCACCGTCGACGGCACCGGCCTGCTCTGCGTCCAGTTGCTGCTCCGGCTGCGCGCGCAGATCGCGCACCTCCCGGCCGGCGCCGTGGTCCACATCCACACCACCGACCCCGCCGCCCCGCTCGACCTCCCCGCCTGGTGCCATCTGACCGGCCACGCCTACCTCGGTCAGGTCCCGTACGAGGCCACCGACCGCGAGGTGTACGCGCTGCGGCTCACCTCCGCCCCGGTCCGCACCCGCCCCGACCGCCCCTGGCACCCGGCTCCCGCCACCGACTGACCGACCCCACCCTCCGCTCGCCCCACGCCGCCCCACGCCGCCGCTCGCGCCGTCCCGCCGGACGCCCACCCCGCCCGACCTCGTCGCCCGGAAACCCCGCGCATCCACCCCCACCGCCGGGACAGACTGCGTCCATGCCCGCAGCCGACGCCACGCCCGCACCCCCGCCCTCACCCACACCCCCCACCGCCAACCACCTCCTCGGCCACCCGCCCGACGCCCGCCTCCTGCTGCTCAACTGCGACGACCTCGGCCTGGACGAGTCCGTCAACCTCGCCGTGGTCGACGCCGTCCGGAACGGCATCGCCGCCTCCTGCAGCCTGATGACGCCCTGCGCCGCCGCGCCGCACGCGCTCCGGCTGCTGCGCCGGCACCCTGAGGTCCCCTTCGGCGTCCATCTCACGCTGGTCTGCGAGTCCGCGGACCATCGCTGGGGTCCGCTCGCCGCCCGGGACCGGGTGCCCTCCCTCCTCGACGCCTCCGGAGGGTTCTTCGCCCCCACCCCCGCCGGACGCGCCGCACTGCTCGCCCGGGCCCGACTCGACGACGTCGAGCGCGAGTTCCGTGCCCAGATCGACGCGGTCGCGGCGGCCGGCCTCGCCCCGACCCACCTCGACTTCCACTGCCTGGCCGACGGCGGCCGCGAGGACGTCCTCGACCTCACCCTCGCCCTCGGCGCCGAGTACGGCCTGGCGGTCCGGGTCTGGCTGCCGCCCGCACTCGCCCGGCTGCGCGCGCAGGGCCTGCCGGTGGTGGACCACGGCTTCCTCGACAGCTTCACCGTCCCCCTGGAGGACAAGCCCGCCCACTACGCCCGCCTGCTCGCCGCACTCCCCCCGGGCCTCACCGAGTGGGCCCTGCACCCCAGCACGGCCGGCCCGAGGACGGACGCGAAGGCAGACTCGAACCGCCACGGCCCGAACCGCCACGGTCCGAACCGCCACGCCCCGGACGACGGTTGGCGCGTCCGGCGCACCGACCACGCGTTCCTCGTCTCCCCCGAGGCCCGCCGGCTGCTCACCGAGCTCGGCATCACCGTCCTCGGCTACCGCACGCTCCAGGAGGCCTGGCAGCGGGCCCGAGGACGGCTCACGGCCGAGGCCCCCGGGCCGCCCGGTGTGCCACGATGAGGAGGTACGAACGATCCAGCGCCACAGGGAGGTTGACCGCCGTGGACCCGATCATCAGCTGCCGCTGGCAGGACCCGAACGGCGAGTGGGCCCTGACCGTCGGCCACAACGGCGACGACTGGGAACTGCTCGCCTCCGCCCCCGCCTGGTCGGAGTCGATCCCCTTCTCGAACCCGGACGAGGTCCGCCGGCTCGCCCAGGCGCTGCTGGACCTGCCCGCCGACCCCGAGCCGTACGAGTTCGAATGGCAGCTCTCCCGCGCCGGTTCGGCCCCGGCCGAGGGCAAGCAGCAGCCGCACTTCGCGACCTTCGCCGTCGGCCTCGACCCCACCGACGACCACCGCCCCTACCTCGCCTACCAGTCCTACTACGACCTGGGCCGGGCGACCGGAATCGGCCTGGAGGTGATCTGCGAGGACCCGCCGGTCGACCACCTCCGCGCCCAGGCCCACGCCTTCCTCACCACCTTCCCCGGCCCCGCCCGCCGATAGCCCCACCCCGCCCTCCGGCACCCCCAGCCGCATCCGCACCCCCGTCACGCGCCCCCGACCCCCGCACCGGCTCACGCCACGGCGCGCACCGCCCAGTTCACCTCGGCCGCCCAACTCTCCGGTGCAACCCATCCGTTGACCACCGCCAGCAGCTCCAGGTACCGCTCCCGCCGCGGATCGGCCATCGCCCCCAGCCGCTCCGCCAAACGGTCACGCAGCGCCCCGGCCTCTCCCGGCACCGCCCCCGCGCACCACCGCCCGTACCGCTCCACCAACTCCGCGACGACGGCCGCCGCCTCCACCGACTCCGGCTCCACCCCGGCCTCGACCGCCGGTCCGGCCAACTCCCTTACTGCCACGGCCAGTCCGGGCCTCGGCACATGCGCAGCGGTCCGCACCGCCCCGGCCGCCCCCTCCGCCTCGGCCGCCTCGGCCGCTTCGGCCTCGGCGAGCCCGCGCAGCAGCGCCCGGAACCCGGTGTCCCCCGCCAGCCGCGCCAACTCCACCCAGGCCTCGACCTGTTCGACCGACGGTTCCTCCGGCAGCTCCGGCGTCAACGAGCGCGCCACGGCGGCGAACCGCCCGCCGTTCCCGATCCCACCGCCCCCCGTCCCGCCGCCCCCCGTCCCACCGTCCCCGATCCTGCCGAACACCCCCGCCAGGAACTCCCCGATCAGGTGTCCCCGTTCGTCCTCCGTGAGCCGGGCCAACTGGTGCACGAGCGTCAACTCCTCAGGCGTCGAGCCGAGCCTGGCCACCGTCCCGAGCACGGCCCGCCGCAGTCGCAGCACCCGGATCTGGACGTCGATCGCCTCCGCCTGCGCGGCGGCGACATCGGCCGGTGTCAGTTCGCGCTCCACCACCCGCCGGATCGCGGGCAGTCCGAGCCCGAGCTCCCGCAGGGTGCGGACCAGTTCCAGGCGGGCGACGGCGTCGGCACCGTACCGCCGGTGGCCGGCCGGGTTGCGGTCGGCCGGCGGCACGATCCCCTGGTTCGAGTAGAAGCGGACGGTCTTGACCGTCAGCCCCGTCCGTCGGGCCAGCTCACCGATGGTGTACGTCGTGTCGCCGTTCATGGCACCACCCTGCTACCTCCCCCCACGGGAGGTGCAAGCCCCCTCACCCGCGAGGCCCGCGAGGCCCCCGGGACCCCTGGGGTCCGTCGGGCCCGCGATGGAAACCGACGCCTGACACGGTGTCAACCCGCCCCGGGCCGACGGCGGATCCCCGACGGAACGAGCCGCCGGTGTCGCCTCCCCGCCGGGGGGAGGCGACACCGGAAGGGCCTCAGGCGGTGCGGCGCAGCAGCGCCAGGTACATCGCGTCGGTCCCGTGCAGGTGCGGCCACAGCTGCACGTCCGGCCCGTCGCCGAGCGCCGGGACGCCGGGCAGCAGCGGGCGCGCGTCGATCCACTCGACCCGGCCGTCCTCGGCCCGCAGCACGTCGTCCACGACCGCGCGGGTCTCCGCGAGGTGCGGCGAGCAGGTCGCGTAGCCGACCACGCCGCCGACCCGGGTGGCATCGATCGCCGAGCGCAGCAGGTCCCGCTGGAGCGGGCCGAAGGCCGCGACGTCGGCCGGCCGGCGCCGCCAGCGCGCCTCCGGGCGGCGGCGCAGCGCGCCGAGGCCGGAGCACGGCACGTCGACCAGCACCCGGTCGAAGCCGCCGGACCGCCAGGCCGGGCGCGTCCCGTCGGCCGCGATCACGGTGTACGGGCCGGGGTTGCCGGCCAGCGCCCGCGCCACCAGCCGGGCCCGGTGCGGCTGCTTCTCGCTCGCGACCAGGGCCGCGCCCCGCTCGGCGGCGAGCGCGCCGAGCAGCGCGGCCTTGCCGCCGGGGCCGGCGCAGCCGTCCAGCCAGAGCCGGTCCGGCCCCTCCAGCGGCGCCGCCGCCAGCGCCAGTGCGACCAGCTGGCTGCCTTCGTCCTGAACGCCCGCCCGGTTCTCCTGCACCGCCGCGATCGATCCCGGGTCGCCGCCCTCGGCGAGCCGCAGCGCGAACGGGGACCAGCGGCCCGGCTCGGCCTCCGGCAGCGCCTCGGCGAGCTCGCCGACGGTGGCCCGGCCGGGGCGGGCGACCAGGGTGACCTCGGGCCGCTCGTTGTCGGCCCGCAGCAGCTCCTCCATCGCGGTGCGCCCGGAGGCGTCCGGCTGCCAGCGGCCGAGCGAGTCCCAGAGCGCGGAGACGACCCAGCGCGGGTGCGAGTGGACGACGGCCAGGTGGTCCTCGGCGTCCTTGTCGTACGGCGGGGCGACCTTCTCGATCCAGGCGTCCAGGTCGTGGGCGCTGATCCGGCGGAGCACGGCGTTGACGAACTTGGCCTTGCCGTCGCCGAGCACCACCCGGGCCAGTTCGACGGTCGCCGAGACGGCCGCGTGGCTGGGGATGCGGGTGGTGAGCAGCTGGTGCGCGCCGAGCGAGAGCACGTCCAGCACCGGCGGGTCGACCTTGCCGAGCGGCCGGTCGATGCAGGCGGCGATGATCGCGTCGTAGGTGCCCTGCAGGCGCAGGGTGCCGTAGACCAGCTCGGTGGCGAGGGCGGCGTCGCGCCGGTCCATGCCCTTCTGCTCGGCCTCGCGGAGCAGTGAGGGCAGGATCAGGTTGGCGTACGCGTCCCGCTCGTCGACGGCGCGCAGGGCGCGGAACGCGACGATCCGGGCCGGGTCCTTCTTCGGGCGGCGGTGCGGGCGGGGGGCGCGGTTGGTGCTGGGGGTGGTCACAGGTGCCTCAAGGTGCTGCGGTGGTTATCGACGAACTCGGACGAACGACAGATTTGAACGAACAAGGGCGATCTCAATCGATCTCAAACGAACAGTAGCGCCAAACCGGAGCGTCAGCCCCCGAGGCGCTCCCCCTCCTCCAGCCGCGCGCCCCGGGCCCAGTCGGCGGCCCGCATCTCCTTCTTCCCCTGCGGACGCACCTCCCCCAGCTCCACGTCGTGGCTGCCGGTGCCGACCCGGACGCTGTTCTTGCCCGCCATCGCGACCTCGCCCGGCGCCAGCTCGGCGGAGTCCGGCAGCAGCCGGACCGGCCCGGTGACCTTCAGCCGCTCGCCCCGGAACTCCGTCCAGGCGCCCGGCGCCGGCGCGCAGCCGCGCACGACCCGGTCGATCCGCAGCGCGGGGTGGCTCCAGTCGATCCGCGCGTCCTCGACGGTGATCTTCGGCGCGAGCGTGACGCCCTCGGCCGGCTGCGGCACGGCGTGCAGGGAGCCGTCCTCGATGCCGTCCATGGTGGCCGCGAGCAGCCGCGCGCCGGAGTGCGAGAGCCGGGTGAGCAGCTCACCGCTGGTGTCGGCCGGGCGGATCTCCTCGGTGATCACGCCGTAGACCGGGCCGGAGTCCAGGCCCTGCTCGATCAGGAAGGTGGACGCGCCGGTGACCTCGTCGCCGGCCAGCACCGCGTGCTGGACCGGGGCCGCGCCGCGCCAGGCGGGCAGCAGCGAGAAGTGCAGGTTGACCCAGCCGTACGTGGGGATCTCCAGCGTGCCGGGGCGCAGCAGGGCGCCGTAGGCGACCACCGGGCAGCAGTCGGGCGCGAGTTCGGTGAGCCGGGCGACGAAGTCCGGGTCGCTCGGCTTCACCGGCTTGAGGACCTCGATCCCGGCCTCCTCGGCGCGCTGGGCGACGGGGCTGGCGACCAGCTTGCGCCCGCGCCCGGCCGGAGCGTCCGGGCGGGTGACCACCGCGACGACCTCGTGCCGGTCCGAGGCGAGCAGGGCGTCCAGGGCGGGAACGGCGACCTCGGGGGTGCCGGCGAAGACGAGACGCATCAAGGGCCTTTCTGCAAAAAGAAGTTCGAGAAGCCGGCGGAACCCGACCGGAGTCGGCGAGGAGCCGGCGGAAGTCGGTCGAGCCCGGCCGACGTCAGCGGAGATCAGCCGGAACGGGCGGAAGTCAGCGGGCGGAACCGAAGGTGCTGTGCGGCGAGACCTTGACCACCGGAGCCGACCCACCGTCCCAGTCCGCCTCCCGGATCGCCTTCAGCGCGGCCTTGCGCTGCTCGCGGTCGAGCCGGTCGATGAAGATGATGCCGTCCAGGTGGTCGGTCTCGTGCTGGATGCACCGGGCGAGCAGCTGAGTACCCTCCAAGGTCACCGGATCGCCGTACATGTTGAAGCCCCTGGCCACCACGCCGTACGCGCGCTTGGTGTCGTAGCGCAGGCCGGGCAGCGACAGGCAGCCCTCAGGACCGTCCTGCTCCTCCTCGCTCAGCGACAGGTCCGGGTTGATCAGGTGCCCGGTGACGCCGTCCACGTGGTACGTGAACACCCGCAGGGAGACGCCGAGTTGGGGCGCGGCGAGGCCGGCCCCGGGAGCGTCCAGCATGGTGTCGGTGAGGTCGTGGACCAGCTTGCGCAGTTCCTTGTCGAAGGTGGTCACCGGCTTCGCGGTGGACCGCAGAACGGGGTCTCCGAAGAGACGGATCGGCTGGATCGCCACGGGGTACGGGCTCCTGTCCGTAGGGGCGCGGGCTGCGGTCGGCCGCTGGTTCACCCGCCAGTCTATGCAACCCGTACGGCCGTCCGCCGGGGGCTTCCCCGGGGCCCGGATCGGCGGCCGGCACGGCCCGACTGTGCCCAGCCGCGTTACCCCGGCCCCCGCTTCGGCGTTGGTCAAGAGAGATTGACCGGGCCGGGCGCACGGGACACCGCGTGCCGGCCGAGCCGAACCGTACGGAAGGTGGCACGTAGGCCATGGCCGAGCAGATCAACCACGACGCACGGGCGCGGGCGAGCCTGCACCTGCTGGTGCGGGACATCGAGCGGGTGAGGCGGCAGGTCGACGCGCTGCGGACGCTCACCGCTCAACTGGGCAACGTCTACCGTCCGCGCCGACCGAGCACCTCGGCCGGCTTCGTGGTGTACGGGCGGGCGCCGGCGCCGACCGTGCGCCTGGCGCAGGAACTGCGGGAAAGCGTGGAGACCCTGGTGGCGGCGGCGGTCGAGTTCGACCGGGCGCTGGGCTTCTCCTGGGACTCGGTGGGCTCCGCCCTCGGGGTCACCAAGCAGGCCGTGCACCGGCGCTATGGCATGCGCCGCCCGACCAGCGAGCTCCTCGCCGCGAGCGGTGGCGTCCCGGGCCAGAGCCGCCCGGACCGCGTCGACGAGCTGCCCGCGGCCGTCGAGCGCACCGGTCTGGCCACGACCGTCCCGGCGGCCCGCCAGGGCGGCCTGGACCGCAGCAGCCTGGACCGCGGCGCCCTGGAGCGCAGCACGATGGACCGCACCACGATGGACCGCACCGCGATCGAGCGGGCGGCGATCGACCGGGCGACGATGGACCGCACCGCGATCGACCGCGGCCCGATGGAGCGCACCCCCGTCGACCGCGGCACGCCCGACCGCGGCACCCCCGCCGACCGCCCCCAGGCGGACCGACCCGGCATCCCGCTGCGCGGCTGACCGAGCCGCCGCAGCCGGGCCGTCCGGGGCGGGGTGGCCCACTCACCCCGCCCCACCCGCCCACCGGGCCCGAAGACCGCCGGACCACCACCCCCGACCCCGACCAAGCCCCCCGACCCGGACCCCGACCAAGGCCAAAGCCCCCCGACCCCGACCAAGGCCCCCGACCAGACCCCCGAGCAGCGCCCCGGCCGACGCCGCTCAGCCGATGTCCGTCGGATCCACCCGCACCCGCACCGGCTCCGCCGTCCGCAGCGCGATCCGCGCGATCTGCGCCGCCTTGAGCGCCGCCGCCAGCGCTGCCCCCTGCCCGGGCGGCACCCGCAGCAGCGCGCGTTCCTGCTCCTCCCCCCGCAGCGCCGGTACCGGCACCGGCCCGAGCACGTCCGCCCCCTCGGGCAGCCGGATCAGGTTCAGCAGGTCCGTCACCGCCGAGGGGGTCCCGCTCACCGAGGCCATCCGGGAGACCGGCGGGAAGTGCAGCTGGGCCCGTTCGTCCCGCTCCAGCCCGGCGTGCCCCAGCGGGTCCCAGCGCACCAGCGCCTGTACCGGACGGGCCGAGGGCTCGGCCACCACGACCACCGTCCCGCCGTCCGTCGAGGGCCGCACCAGCGCGGCCGCCGCGAGCCAGAGCCGCAGCGTCTCCTCCCCCGCCCGCAGGTCCGGCCGGCCGAGCAGCGCCCAGCCGTCCAGCAGCAGCGCGGCCCCGTACCCGTCGCTGCCCTCCACGACCGGCTCCGCACCGGGCGTGGAGATCACCAGTGAGGGCTCGTCGGGCACGGTGGTGAGCACCGCCTCCCGGCCCGAGGTCCGCACCGGGAGGCGCGGGAACGCCTTGCCGAGTTCCTCCGCCGTCCGCCGGGCCCCGACCACCTGGGCCCGCAACCGGAAGGACCCGCACTCGGGGCAGTGCCAGTCGTTCTCCGCCTCCCCGCACCAGCCGCAGCACAGCGGGGCGTCCGCCGAGGGCGCCTCCAGCGGCCCTTCGCAGCGCCGGCAGCGCGCGGGGGTCCGGCAGCGCCCGCAGGCCAGCCGGGGCACGTAGCCGCGCCGGGGCACCTGGATGAGCACCGGGTGCCCGGCGGCCAGCGACTCCCGGGCGGCCTCCCAGGCCACCGAGGGCAGCCGGGCGGCCTGGGCGGCGGCGTCCCGGTGCTGGTCCTGGTCGGTGACGGTCCGCACCCGGGGCGCGACCTGCCGCACCGTCTCCCGGTCCGCGACCAGCGGGCGCGCCCAGCCGGTGCTGACCAGTTGGGCGCCCTCCACCGTCACCGCGTGCCCGCCGAGCAGCACCGCCGCGCCCTCCTCGGCGGCGCGCAGCAGCGCCACCTCGCGCACGTGCGGGTGCGGGGCGCGCGGGTCGCTGTGGCTGCCGTCCCCGTCCGACCAGACGACGACCAGCCCGAGGTCCCGGACCGGCGCGAACATGGTGGCCCTGGTCCCGATCACCGCGTGCACCGAGCCGCGGCTCACCGCGAGCCAGCGCTTGTAGCGCTCGCGCGGGCCGAGGTCGGCCTCCAGCGCGACGTGCATCCCGGGGCCGAGCAGTTCGGTCAGGGCCTGGTCGACCCGGGCCACCGAGCGCCCCTCCGGGAGCACGACCAGCGCGCCGCGGCCGCCGGCGAGGGTCGCGGCCACCGCCCGGGCGATCTCGTACGGCCAGCCGGGGCCGGGCAGCGCCGCCCAGACCGCGCGCGGCGCGCCGCCCCCGGCGAGCGCGGCGAGGAAGTCGGGCCCGGCCGGGTAGCGCTGCCAGCCGCCGGGGGCCGGGGCGGCCGGGCGCGGCAGCGGCGGCGGCGAGGGCTCGGCCTCGGCCTTGGCGTGCCGGGGCGGGACGGCAAGCTGGAGCACGTCGGCCAGTGTCCCGGCGTACCGGTCGGCGACGGTCCGGCACAGCCGCAGCAGCTGCGGGGTGAGCACCGGCTCGGGCGAGAGCACCTGGGCCAGCGGGGCGAGCGGTCCGGCGAAGTCGCTCTTCTCCAGCCGGGCGACGATGAACCCGTCGTGCAGTTCCCCGCCCTCGCGCTGGCCCTTCACCACCCGTGCCCCGAACCGCACCCGCACCCGTACGCCGGGCTGGGCCTCCTCGGCCATGGCGGCCGGCACCTCGTAGTCGAAGAGCTTGTCGATGGTGAGCACGCCCTTGTCCACCACGACCCGGGCCACCGGCAGGTGCTCGGCCCGCTTGGCTCCGTGCCAGGTGCGCGGCTTGGCCCGCTTGACCGTCTCCCGGATGAACGCCAGCTGCTCCGGCTCGGCGGCCCCGTTCTCCCCTGTGCTGCTCATCGCCACCAAGTACTACCAGGTCACACCGACAATGCACGAAGCGGCGCCCACCCCCGTTCGGGGGCGGGCGCCGCTTCGGGCGCTACGGACGCACGGGCCGCGGGCGCGCGCCACTGACGACGAGCCGGGGGCGCGGGCGCCGCGGACGTCAGTCCTGGACGGCGGCCTTCAGCTGCTCCACCCGGTCGGTGCGCTCCCAGGTGAACTCCGGCAGCTCACGGCCGAAGTGGCCGTACGCCGCGGTCTGCGAGTAGATCGGGCGCAGCAGGTCCAGGTCGCGGATGATCGCGGCCGGACGCAGGTCGAAGACCTCGGAGACGGCCTTCTGGATGGTGAGGACCGGCACGGTCTCGGTGCCGAAGGTCTCCACGAACAGGCCGACCGGCTCGGCCTTGCCGATCGCGTACGCGACCTGCACCTCGGCGCGGCGGGCGAGGCCGGCGGCGACGATGTTCTTCGCCACCCAGCGCATCGCGTACGCGGCCGAGCGGTCCACCTTGGACGGGTCCTTGCCGGAGAAGGCGCCGCCGCCGTGGCGGGCCATGCCGCCGTAGGTGTCGATGATGATCTTGCGGCCGGTGAGGCCGGCGTCGCCCATCGGGCCGCCGATCTCGAAGCGGCCGGTCGGGTTGACCAGCAGGCGGTAGCCCTCGGTGGTCAGCTTGATGCCCTGCTCGGCCAGCGCCTTCAGCTCCGGCTCGACCACGAACTCGCGGATGTCCGGGGTGAGCAGCGACTCCAGGTCGATGTCGCTGGCGTGCTGGGTGGAGACGACGACGGTGTCCAGGCGGACGGCCTTGTCGCCGTCGTACTCGATGGTGACCTGGGTCTTGCCGTCGGGGCGCAGGTAGGGGATGGTCCCGTTCTTGCGCACCTCGGTCAGGCGGCGGGAGAGGCGGTGCGCCAGGGTGATCGGCAGCGGCATGAGCTCGGGCGTCTCGTCGGACGCGTAGCCGAACATCAGGCCCTGGTCACCGGCGCCCTGCTTGTCCAGGTCGTCCTCGTCGCCCTCGACACGGGCCTCGTACGCGGTGTCGACGCCCTGCGCGATGTCGGGCGACTGGGCACCGATGGACACCGAGACGCCGCAGGAGGCGCCGTCGAAGCCCTTCTTGGAGCTGTCGTAGCCGATCTCCAGGATCTTGTCCCGGACGAGCTGGGCAATCGGCGCGTACGCCTTGGTGGTCACCTCGCCGGCCACGTGCACCTGGCCGGTGGTGATGAGCGTCTCCACGGCGACCCGGGACGTCGGGTCCTCCCGCAGGAGAGCGTCAAGGATGGTGTCGCTGATCTGGTCAGCGATCTTGTCGGGGTGTCCCTCGGTGACGGACTCCGAGGTGAACAGGCGGCGAGACACAGCGCTCCCTGGGGTTGCAGCGGCTGCTGACTGAAGTTCCCCGGGGCGACCCGGGGAACTCCGGAAAGACTTGATTCCTGGAGTCTAACGGTCTGGTTCCGCCGAACGTCACCCGCTTCAGGAATTCTCGACCGCCGCGCGAGCGGTTCTGATCAGTTGCCGCCCGTTTCCAGCCGCTTTGCGACCAGATCCCAGACCACGTCCGCGAGCGCCTCCTTCGGGCCCACCGGAACGGCCGTCTCACTGCCGTCCGAGCCCAGCACCACGGCCTCGTTGACGTCGGTGCCGAAGGCCTTGCCGTTGCCCACCTCGTTCACCACGAGCAGGTCACAACCCTTGCGGGCGAGCTTGGCCCGACCGTTGGCGAGCACGTCGTCGGTCTCCGCCGCGAAACCCACCACGAGTTGACCCGGACGGGGCCGGTGGGCCGACAGTTCGGCCAGGATGTCCGGATTGCGGACCAGGGCGACGGGCGCCGGCTCGACGCCCTCGACCTTCTTGATCTTGCCGGTCGCGTACTCGGCGGGCCGGAAGTCCGCCACCGCCGCGGCCATCACCACGGCGTCCGCGTCCTGGACCGCCTTCAGCGCCGCCTCGCGCAGCCCCAGCGCGGTCGACACGTGCACCACGTCCACCCCGGCCGGGTCCGGCAGCTCGGCGTTGGCCGAGAGCAACGTCACCCGGGCCCCGCGCGCCGCGGCCGTCACGGCGAGCGCGTAGCCCTGCTTGCCGGAGGACCGGTTGCCCAGGTAGCGCACCGGGTCCAGCGGCTCGCGGGTGCCGCCGGCCGAGACCACCACGTGCCGGCCCGCCAGGTCGGTCGGCACCGCCCCGCCGCGGCGCAGCACGGCCCGGCAGGCGTCGAAGATCGCCGACGGCTCGGGCAGCCGGCCCTTCCCGGTGTCCTTGCCGGTCAGCCGCCCGACGGCCGGCTCCAGCACGATCACGCCCCGGCGGCGCAGCGTGGCCACGTTGTCCCGGGTGGCCGGGTGCTCCCACATCTCGGTGTGCATGGCGGGCGCCACCACGACCGGACAGCGGGCGGTGAGCAGGGTGTTGGTGAGCAGGTCGTCGGCGAGGCCGTGGGCGGCCTTGGCGATCAGGTCGGCGGTGGCCGGGGCGACCACCACCAGGTCGGCCTGCTGCCCGATCCGCACGTGCGGCACCTCGTGCACGCGCTCCCAGGTCTCGGTGGCGGCCGGGCGGCCGGACAGCGCCGCCCAGGTCGCCTCGCCGACGAAGTGCAGCGCGGCGGAGGTCGGCACGACGGTGACCTGGTGACCGGACTCGGTGAAGCGGCGCAGCAGCTCGCACGCCTTGTACGCGGCGATCCCGCCGCTCACGCCGAGGACCACGCGGGGGGCGTCCGCACTCAGGGTCATCTACCGGCCTTTCTCCGCCTCGGGAACGCATCGGGAACGCGTCGCGGCCGTGCCGCGAACGCGCCCACCCTACGGCCCCCCGGCCGGCCCCCGCACCGCGCCCTGCCCTCCGGCGAGCGCCGAAGGGCCGTCGGGGAACACCCGAGGGCCGCCGGGAACGCCGAAGGGCCCGGCGGAAACGATTCCGCCGGGCCCTTCCGAAACTCTGCGACTGCCTCAGGCAGCCTCGATCGCCTCGGCGGTCAGCATGCCCGCGTTGATCTCGCGCAGCGCGATCGACAGCGGCTTCTCGTGCACGTGGGTGTCGACCAGCGGGCCGACGTACTCCAGCAGGCCCTCGCCGAGCTGGGAGTAGTACGCGTTGATCTGGCGCGCGCGCTTGGCGGCGTAGATCACGAGGCTGTACTTGGAGTCGGTGGCCTCGAGCAGCTCGTCGATCGGCGGGTTGATGATGCCCTCGGGCGCGGTCATGGAAGAGGACACGCTAAAACCTTCCGAAAGGGTGGAAAAGACAGACAGGTCAGGCTACACCGAGCAAGGCTAGCAGTTCGGCCGCTACCTGCTCGACCGAGGTGTTGACAAGGGTCGTGTCGAACTCGGGCTCGGCCGCGAGCTCGACCTTGGCCGCCTCCAGCCGCTTCTCGATCACGTCCTGCGGCTCGGTGCCCCGGCCGGTCAGCCGGCGGACCAGCTCGTCCCAGCTCGGCGGAGCCAGGAAGACCAGCTGCGCCTCGGGCATCGACTCGCGCACCTGCCGGGCGCCCTGGAGGTCGATCTCCAGGAGCACCGGCTCGCCGCGCTCCAGCTTCTCCTGCACGGCCGCGCGCGGGGTGCCGTAACGGTTCCCGGCGAACTCGGCCCACTCCAGCAACTCGCCGTTGGCGACCAGCTTGTCGAACTCGTCGTTGTCGACGAAGTGGTACTGGACCCCGTTCTTCTCGCCCGGCCTCGGGCGCCGGGTCGTCGCCGACACCGAGAGCCAGACCTCGGGGTGCATCTTCCTCATATGAGCGACGACCGTGCTCTTGCCGACCCCCGAAGGGCCGGAGAGCACGGTCAGCCGCGGACGCTCACTCATGCACCGATTATCCCGGATCGCGGGGGATCCTGGGACCACGGGGCACGGTCAGGCGGCGCCACCGCCGAACTCCCGCTCCAGGGAAGCGATCTGGTTCGTACCGAGGCCGCGGACACGCCGGCTCTCGCTGATGCCGAGGCGCTCCATGATCTGCTTGGCACGGACCTTGCCGACGCCCGGAAGGGACTCCAGCAGGGCCGAGACCTTCATCTTGCCGATGACGTCGTTGTCGGCCTTTCCGGCCTTGATCACCTCGTGCAGGGAGGCGCCGGAGTGCTTGAGCCGGTTCTTGACCTCGGCGCGCTCCCGGCGAGCCTCGGCGGCCTTGGCGAGCGCGGCGGTGCGCTGTTCAGGGGTAAGGGGCGGAAGGGCCACGCCGTTCACCTCAGGGTGTGGATGGATGGATTGAGCTAGGACTGGTTCGGTACCGAGGACACCGTCCGCAAGGGGAACCACAAGGCCCTGACCTGCGGGAGCCACGGAAATAGCGGCTCGCCGATGACCTATCGCCGGACACTACCCGGATTGCGGCGCCACGTCAGGAAAAGAACACGAAAAGTCCTGGTCAGCCAAGGCCGACCAGGACTTTCCAGGGCAAAATGACCGCGATTGCGAGACTTTGGCGGTGCCGATGTGACGGCGCTCACGTCGGTTCGGCGGCCACCGCGCGGTCCTGCGGACACTCCGCAGGGTCACCGCGCGGCTACCTGAAGGACGGGTTCCGCTACTTGACGGCGTCCGCGAACTCGCCGACGAAGCGCTCCGCCGCCTCCCGCAGCGCCGGCACCGAGGGGCCGTGCTTGAGCACGTCCCGGCTGACGCTCGGCACCACGTTGATCACCGAGGCGCCGAACACCCGCGGCAGGTCGGCCATGGTCGCGCCCTGGGCGCCGATCCCGGGGGCCAGCAGCGGGCCGTTGATGGCCAGTTCCACGCCCGCGTCGGCCAGCGTCGCGCCGACCACCGCGCCGAAGGAGCCGAGCGGCGCGGCGCCCTCGTTCTCGGCCGCCAGCTGACGCAGCACCGAGGCCGCGACCGGCTCGCCGTCCGCGCCCACCGCGCGCTGCACCTCGGCGCCCTCCGGGTTGGAGGTGAGCGCCAGCGCGAACACGCCGCAGCCCTGCTCCCGGGCCAGGTCCAGGGCCGGGCGCAGCGAGCCGAAGCCCAGGTACGGGCTGACCGTCACCGCGTCCGAGAACAGCGGGCTGCCCGGCGACAGGAAGGCCTCGGCGTACGCGGCCATGGTGGAGCCGATGTCACCGCGCTTGGCGTCCATCAGGACCAGCGCGCCGGCCGCCCGGGCCTCCTCCACGGTCTTCTCCAGCACCGCGACGCCCTTGCTGCCGAAGCGCTCGAAGAAGGCCGCCTGCGGCTTGAGCACGGCCACCCGGTCGGCCAGCGCCTCGACCACGGTGCGGCTGAAGGTCTCCAGCCCGGCGAGGTCGTCGCCGAGCCCCCAGGCGGCGAGCAGGGAGGCGTGCGGGTCGATGCCGACGCAGAGCTGGCCGCGGGTGTCGAGGGCCTGGCGCAGCCGGGCGCCGAACGGGGCGAGGGTCATGTCGTCTCTTTCCGGAGGGGTGGGGAGGGGGTTCAGGAGCTGCGCACGGCGCTGCCGACGGCGTCGGCCAGGCTGCGGAAGCCGCCCGCGCGGACCTTGGCGGACAGGCCCTTGTGGATCCGCCGGCACCAGAACGGGCCCTCGTAGATGAAGGCGCTGTAGCCCTGGACCAGGTCGGCGCCGTGGACGATCCGCTGCCAGGCGTCCTCGGCGGTCTCGATGCCGCCGACCGAGACCAGGGTCAGCCGGCCCTCGGTGCGGGCGCGCAGCCGCTGGAGCACCTCCAGGGCACGGGCCTTGAGCGGGGCGCCGGACAGGCCGCCCATGCCGATCTCCGCGACCCGCCCGGCGTCGGTGCGCAGGCCCTCGCGGCCGATCGTGGTGTTGGTGGCGATGATGCCGTCCAGGCCCAGCTCCAGGGCGAGGTCGGCGACCGCGTCGACGTCCTCGTCGGCCAGGTCGGGGGCGATCTTGACCAGCAGCGGCACGCGGTGGGCGGTGCTGCGGTCGGCGGCCTCGCGGACGGCGGCGAGCAGCGGCCGCAGGTGGTCCACGGCCTGGAGGTTGCGCAGCCCGGGGGTGTTCGGCGAGCTGACGTTGACCACCAGGTAGTCGGCGTACTTGGCCAGCCGCTCGGTGGACTTCACGTAGTCGGCGACGGCGTCGGCCTCCTCGACCACCTTGGTCTTGCCGATGTTGACGCCGATCACCGGGGTGGAGCTGGTGTGCGGGCGGGCGGCCAGCCGGGCCGCGACCCGGGCCGAGCCCTGGTTGTTGAAGCCCATCCGGTTGATCAGCGCGCGGTCCTCGACCAGGCGGAACAGCCGGGGCGCCGGGTTGCCGGGCTGGGGCTCGCCGGTGACGGTGCCGATCTCGACGTAGTCGAAGCCGAGCATCGACAGGCCGTCGATGCCGACGCCGTTCTTGTCGAAGCCGGCCGCCAGACCGAACGGGCCGGGCAGGTCGAGGCCGAGGGCGCGGGTGCGCAGGGCCCGGTCGCGCGGGGCGAGCACCAGCCGCACCAGGGTGCGCAGGCCGGGCACCGAGGAGCCGAGGCGGATCCAGAAGAAGGCGAGGTGGTGGGCCTTCTCGGGGTCCATCTTCTTGAAGACCAGGTCGAACAGAAGCTTGTACAAGGGTGGTTCAACTCCCGGAGCGGAGAGAGCAGATGGGCGCGGGCGCCGCCCGTCGGAGGAAGGGTGGCGGTGGGTGACGGGCGGGGCGGTCATGGCAGTGGGGGGCACCCGGCTGTTCCGGTGCCCCCCACTGCGGTGGTGCTACTTGCGGCCGGCGTTGATCAGCTCGGCGTGCTCCTGGAGCGACATCACCCCGACCTCGTCGCGCAGCAGCGCGTCCATGCCCTGCACGGCCGCGCCCATCGCCTGGACGGTGGTCAGGCAGGGCACCGCGCGGGCCACGGCCGCGGTGCGGATCTCGTAGCCGTCGAGGCGGCCGCCGGTGCCGTACGGCGTGTTGATGATGAGGTCGACCTCACCGTCGTGGATCAGCTGGACGATGGTCCGCTCGCCGTTCGGGCCCTCGCCCTCGCTGTGCTTGCGCACCAGCGTGGACGGGATGCCGCCGCGCTGGAGCACCTCGGCGGTGCCGGCGGTGGCGAGCACCTCGAAGCCGAGGTTGACCAACGCGCGGGCCGGGAAGACCAGGTTGCGCTTGTCCCGGTTGGCCACCGAGACGAAGACCTTGCCCTTGGTCGGCAGCGCGCCGTACGCACCGGACTGCGCCTTCGCGTAGGCGGTGCCGAACACCTTGTCGATGCCCATGACCTCACCGGTCGAGCGCATCTCCGGGCCGAGCACCGTGTCCACCCCGCGGCCGTGGATGTCGCGGAAGCGGCTCCACGGCATCACGGCCTCCTTGACCGCGATCGGCGCGTCGGCGGGCAGCGTGCCGCCGTCGCCCTCGGCCGGGAGCAGGCCCTCGGCGCGCAGCTCGGCGATGGTGGCGCCGAGCGAGATCCGGGCGGCGGCCTTGGCCAGCGGCACGGCGGTCGCCTTGGAGGTGAACGGAACGGTGCGGGAGGCGCGCGGGTTGGCCTCCAGCACGTAGAGGATGTCGCCGGAGAGGGCGAACTGGATGTTGATCAGACCGCGGACGCCGACACCGCGCGCGATGGCCTCGGTGGAGGTGCGCAGGCGCTTGATGTCGTGGCCGCCGAGGGTGATCGGGGGCAGCGCGCAGGCGGAGTCGCCGGAGTGGATGCCGGCCTCCTCGATGTGCTCCATGACGCCGCCGAGGTAGAGCTCGGTGCCGTCGTAGAGCGCGTCGACGTCGATCTCCACCGCGTCGTCGAGGAAGCGGTCGATGAGCACCGGGTGCTCGGAGATCAGGCCGGCGTGGCGCTCCAGGTAGGAGGCGAGCGAGGCCTCGTCGTAGACGATCTCCATGCCGCGGCCGCCGAGCACGTAGGACGGGCGGGCGAGCACGGGGTAGCCGATCTCGTCGGCGATCGCCTTGGCCTCCTCGAAGGAGAAGGCGGTGCCGTGCTTGGGGGCCGGCAGGCCGGCGTCGCGCAGGACGCGGCCGAAGGCGCCGCGCTCCTCGGCGAGGTCGATCGCCTCGGGCTGGGTGCCGACGATCGGCACGCCGTTGTCCTTGAGCGCCTGGGCCAGGCCCAGCGGGGTCTGGCCGCCGAGCTGGACGATCACACCGGCGAGCGGGCCGGCCTGCTGCTCGGCGTGGACGATCTCCAGCACGTCCTCCAGGGTGAGCGGCTCGAAGTAGAGCCGGTCGGAGGTGTCGTAGTCGGTGGAGACGGTCTCCGGGTTGCAGTTGACCATGACGGTCTCGTACCCGGCCTCGGCGAGCGCGAAGGAGGCGTGCACGCAGGAGTAGTCGAACTCGATGCCCTGGCCGATGCGGTTCGGGCCGGAGCCCAGGATGATCACGGCGGGCTTGGTGCGCGGGGCGACCTCGCTCTCCTCGTCGTAGGACGAGTAGAAGTACGGGGTCTTGGCGGCGAACTCGGCGGCGCAGGTGTCGACGGTCTTGAACACCGGGCGGATGCCGAGGGCGTGGCGCACCTCGCGGACCACGTCCGGCTTCAGGCCGCGGATCTCGCCGATCTGCTGGTCGGAGAAGCCGTGCCGCTTGGCGTGGCGCAGCAGGTCGGGGGTGAGCTCGGCGGCCTCGGCCAGCTCGCCGGCGATCTCGTCCAGCAGGAAGAGCTGGTCGACGAACCACGGGTCGATCTTGGTGTACTCGAAGACCTCCTCCGGGGTGGCGCCGGCCCGGACGGCGTCCATCACGGTGTTGATCCGGCCGTCGGTCGGCACGACCGCCTTGGCCAGCAGCTCCGCCTTGTCGCCGACGGGGCCGGCCCAGGAGAACTGGGAGCCCTTCTTCTCCAGCGAGCGCAGCGCCTTCTGCAGCGCCTCGGGGAAGTTGCGGCCCATGGCCATGGCCTCGCCGACGGACTTCATGGTGGTGGTCAGGGTGGCGTCGGCGCTCGGGAACTTCTCGAACGCGAACCGCGGCACCTTGACGACGACGTAGTCGAGGGTCGGCTCGAAGGAGGCCGGGGTCTGCTCGGTGATGTCGTTGGGGATCTCGTCCAGGGTGTACCCGACGGCCAGCTTGGCGGCGATCTTGGCGATCGGGAAGCCGGTGGCCTTGGAGGCGAGCGCCGAGGAGCGGGAGACCCGCGGGTTCATCTCGATGACGATGACCCGGCCGTCCTCGGGGTTGACCGCGAACTGGATGTTGCAGCCGCCGGTGTCGACGCCGACCTCGCGGATGACGGCGATGCCGATGTCGCGCAGGATCTGGTACTCGCGGTCGGTGAGGGTCATCGCCGGGGCGACGGTGATCGAGTCACCGGTGTGCACGCCCATCGGGTCGAAGTTCTCGATGGAGCAGACGACCACGACGTTGTCGTGCTTGTCGCGCATCAGCTCCAGCTCGTACTCCTTCCAGCCGAGGATGGACTCCTCCAGGAGCACCTCGGTGGTCGGCGAGAGGGTCAGGCCCTGGCCGGCGATGCGGCGCAGGTCCTCCTCGTTGTGGGCGAAGCCGGAGCCGGCGCCGCCCATGGTGAAGGAGGGGCGCACGACGACCGGGTAGCCGCCGAGCGTGTCGACGCCGGCCAGCACCTCGTCCATGGTGTGGCAGATAACCGAGCGGGCGGACTCGCCGTGGCCGATCTTGGCCTTGACGGCCTCGACGACGCCCTTGAAGAGCTCGCGGTCCTCGCCCTTGTTGATCGCCTCGACGTCGGCGCCGATCAGCTCGACGCCGTACTTCTCCAGCGTGCCCGCCGCGTGCAGCGAGATCGCGGTGTTGAGCGCGGTCTGGCCGCCCAGGGTCGGCAGCAGCGCGTCGGGGCGCTCCTTGGCGATGATCTTCTCGACGAACTCCGGGGTGATCGGCTCGACGTAGGTGGCGTCGGCGATCTCCGGGTCGGTCATGATCGTGGCCGGGTTGGAGTTGACCAGCACGACCCGCAGGCCCTCGGCCTTGAGGACCCGGCAGGCCTGCGTACCCGAGTAGTCGAACTCGGCGGCCTGGCCGATCACGATCGGGCCGGAGCCGATCACCAGGACGGACTTGATGTCAGTGCGCTTAGGCACGCTGGCCCTCCATGAGCTTCACGAAGCGGTCGAACAGGTAGGCGGCGTCGTGCGGACCGGCGGCCGCTTCGGGGTGGTACTGCACGCTGAAGGCGGGGACGTCGAGTGCCTGCAGGCCCTCGACCACGTCGTCGTTGAGGCAGACGTGGGAGACCTCGACCCGCCCGTAGGGGGTGTCGCTCACCTTGTCCAGCGGGGCGTTCACGGCGAAGCCGTGGTTGTGGGCGGTCACCTCGACCTTGCCGGTGGTCCGGTCCTGCACCGGCTGGTTGATGCCGCGGTGGCCGTACTTGAGCTTGTAGGTGCCGAAGCCCAGGGCGCGGCCGAGGATCTGGTTGCCGAAGCAGATCCCGAAGAACGGGGTCCTGCGCTCCAGCACGCCCTGCGCGACGGCGACCTGGTGGTCGGCGGTGGCCGGGTCGCCCGGGCCGTTGGAGAAGAAGACGCCGTCCGGGTTGACGGCGTAGACGTCCTCCAGGGTGGAGTTGGCCGGCAGCACGTGCACCTCGATGCCGCGCTCGGCCATCCGCTGCGGGGTCATCGCCTTGATGCCGAGGTCCAGCGCGGCGACGGTGAAGCGCTTCTCACCGATCGCGGGCACCACGTACGGCTCGGTGGTGGCGACCTCGGCGCACAGGTCGGCGCCCTTCATCTCGGGCGACTGCTGCACCCGGGCGAGCAGGGCGGCCGGGTCGGCCAGCGCCTCGCCGGAGAAGATGCCGCAGCGCATCGCGCCGCGCTCGCGCAGGTGGCGGGTCAGCGCGCGGGTGTCGATGCCGCTGATGCCGACGACGCCCTGGTGGACGAGTTCCTCGTCGAGCGGGCGCAGGGAGCGCCAGTTGGAGGCGACCCGGGCGGGGTCGCGCACGACGTAGCCGGCGACCCAGATCTGCTTGGACTCGTCGTCCTCGTCGTTCCAGCCGGTGTTGCCGATCTGCGGGGCGGTCATCACGACCACCTGGCGGTGGTACGACGGGTCGGTGAGGGTCTCCTGGTAGCCGGACATGCCGGTGTTGAAGACCGCCTCGCCGAAGGTCTCGCCGATGGCGCCGTAGGCCTGTCCGCGGAAGGTCCGGCCGTCCTCCAGGACGAGCACGGCAGGCACTCGTTCCCGCCGTTGGCGCTGCGTGGTGGGGGCAGGTGCGGTCATTGCGCGGCCTCTTCCGTCTTCGTCTTCGTACGTGTTGCGAGTCGAGCGATCGCCTCGACCCAGGCGGCGTGCTCGTCGGGGTGGTCGGCCCGGAAGCCGGAGTCCAGCTCGGTGCCCTCGTGCGCCCAGCTGACGACGAGCAGCCCGGAGGGGACGACCTTGCCGGCGATCCCGGAGTCCGTGCGGGCACCGGTCAGGTGCTCGGCCGGGATCCAGAAGTCGACGTCACCGGGGCGCTGCACCAGCAGGCCGTCCTCGCCGAGGGTGAGGTCGGCGCGGCTGCGGGTGCCCAGGCCGTGGGCGACGACCCGGTCGAGCCAGTTCCCGGCGGTGGTCGTGCCGTGGTACCGGCCGCTGGTCTCCAGGATGGTGCGTCCGGCGCGGTCCGGCACGGCCGGCAGCGGCGGGATGCCGGACTGCAGGGTGCGCCGCCAGTTCCATCCCTGGCGCATCAGCCAGTAGACCAGGCCGATCACGATCAGCAGGCCGATGGACCAGCCGATGTAACCGGGCCAGTCGGTGACCTTCGCCTGCTCCTGGGCGAGCGTGGCGTGGAGCATCACTCCGTGCCGCCCTGCTCGGCGAGCTCCCCGGCCAGCACGGTGGCGCGCCCGCGCAGGAAGGTGGCGTGCACCCGTCCGGGCAGGTCCAGGCCCTTGTAGGGGGTGTTGCGGCTGCGGGTGGCGAAGCTGTCCGGGTTCACGGCTCCACGGTACGCGGGATCGAACAGCACCAGGTTGGCGGGCTCACCCACCGAGATCGGCCGGCCGTGGCCGCTGAGACGGCCGATCCGGGCCGGGCGGTGCGACATCCGGTCCGCGACGGCCTCCCAGTTCAGCAGGCCGGTGTCGACCATGGTCTGCTGCACGACCGACAGCGCGGTCTCCAGGCCGACCATGCCCATCGCGGCCACGGCCCACTCGCAGTCCTTGTCCTCGGCCGGGTGCGGCGCGTGGTCGGTGGCGACGGCGTCGATGGTGCCGTCGGCCAGCGCCTTGCGCAGCGCCTGGACGTCCTCGGCGGTGCGCAGCGGCGGGTTCACCTTGTACACCGGGTCGTAGGTGCGGACCAGCTCGTCGGTGAGCAGCAGGTGGTGCGGGGTCACCTCGGCGGTGACGTCCCAGCCCTTGGACTTGGCCCAGCGGACGATCTCGACCGAGCCGGCGGTGGAGAGGTGGCAGACGTGCAGCCGGGAACCGACGTGCGCGGCGAGCAGCACGTCGCGGGCGATGATCGACTCCTCGGCGACGGCCGGCCAGCCGCCGAGCCCGAGCTCGCCGGAGACCTGGCCCTCGTTCATCTGGGCGCCCTCGGTCAGCCGCGGCTCCTGGGCGTGCTGGGCGACGACGCCG
Organism: Kitasatospora sp. NPDC054768; assembly: GCF_053612025.1. Lineage (NCBI taxonomy): Bacteria > Bacillati > Actinomycetota > Actinomycetes > Kitasatosporales > Streptomycetaceae > Kitasatospora > Kitasatospora sp. NPDC054768. Next base: position 43,729 of record NZ_JBSHBN010000001.1, on the reverse strand, counting down.
TCGAAGGCCTTGACGTACTCCAGGGCGCGGCGCATCAGCACCGCGTCGTCCACGCACTTGCCGTCGTCGGAGAAGACCCGGACGCCCGCGGCGGACTCGTGCATCGCGCCGAGCTCGGCGAGCTTCTTGCCCTCCAGGCCGACGGTGACGGCGCCGACCGGCTGCACGTCGCAGTAGCCGGACTCCTGGCCGAGCCGCCAGACCTGCTCGACCACGCCGGCGGTGTCGGCCACCGGGGTGGTGTTGGCCATCGCGTGCACGGCGGTGAAGCCGCCCATCGCGGCGGCCCGGGTGCCGGTGAGCACGGTCTCGGCGTCCTCGCGGCCGGGCTCGCGCAGGTGGGTGTGGAGGTCGACCAGGCCGGGCAGGGCGATCAGCCCGGTGGCGTCGATCTCGATGTCCGCCTCGACCGTCAGGCCGGTGCCGATCTCCTTGATCACGCCGTCGGCGAGGTGGAGGTCCTGCGGGGCGCCGCCCAGGATCTTGGCGTTGCGGATCAGGTAGCTGGTCACTGGGCGGTCTCCACGGAGTCGGTGCGGGCGGTGTCGGCGAGGGTGGCTCCGCCGAGCAGCAGGTACAGGACGGCCATCCGGACGGAGACGCCGTTGGCGACCTGCTCGATGGCGGTGCAGCGCGGCGAGTCGGCGACCTCGGCGGTGATCTCCATGCCGCGGACCATCGGGCCGGGGTGCATCACGATCGCGTGGTCCGGCAGCTGGGCCATCCGGCGGCCGTTCATGCCGTAGCGGCGGCTGTACTCGCGCTCGGTCGGGAAGAACGCGGCGTTCATCCGCTCGCGCTGCACCCGCAGCATCATCAGCGCGTCCGTCTTGGGCAGCACGGCGTCGAGGTCGTAGCTGATCTCGCAGGGCCAGTTCTCGACCCCGATCGGCAGCAGCGTGGGTGGGGCGACGAAGGTGACCTGCGCGCCGAGGGTGTTCAGCAGGTGGACGTTGGATCGGGCGACCCGGCTGTGCAGGACGTCGCCGACGATGGTCACGTGGCGCCCGGCCAGGTCGTTGCCGCTGCCCGGGTTGAGGTGGCGGCGCATGGTGAAGGCGTCGAGCAGCGCCTGGGTGGGGTGCTCGTGGGTGCCGTCACCGGCGTTGATCACACTGCCGTGCAGCCAGTCGGACTGGGCCAGCCGGGCCGGCGCGCCGGAGGCGTGGTGGCGGATGACCACCGCGTCGGCGCCCATCGCCTGGAGGGTCAGCGCGGTGTCCTTGAGGCTCTCGCCCTTGGAGACCGAGGAGCCCTTGGCGGAGAAGTTGATGACGTCGGCCGAGAGGCGCTTCTCGGCGACCTCGAAGGAGGTCTTCGTCCGGGTGGAGTCCTCGAAGAAGAGGTTGACGACGGTGCGGCCGCGCAGCGTGGGCAGCTTCTTCACGGCCCGGCCGGAGAGCTGGGCGAGCTCCTCGGCGGTGTCCAGGATCAGCAGCGCGTCGTCGCGGCTGAGATCGGCGGCGGAGACGAGGTGGCGCTTCACGCGGGTTACTCCGGGAGGTGCGGTTCGGAAGACTGGGGTGCCAGGGCCTGCGAGCTGCGGGCGGCGAAGTCGCGGTCGCCGACCAGGACGGCGTCCACGCCGTCGCTGTCGGACAGGCGCACCTGAACGGCCTCGCGCAGCGAGGTGGGGAGGTTCTTGCCGACGTAGTCGGCGCGGATCGGCAGCTCGCGGTGGCCGCGGTCGACCAGGACGGCGAGCTGGACGGCGCGCGGGCGGCCGATGTCGTTCAGCGCGTCGAGCGCGGCGCGGATGGTCCGGCCGGAGAAGAGCACGTCGTCGACGAGGATGACGAGCTTGCCGTCGATGCCGCCGGGCGGGATCTCGGTGTGCTCCAGGGCACGGGCGGGCTTCAGCCGCAGGTCGTCCCGGTACATGGTGATGTCCAGGGTGCCCAGCGGGATCTCGCGCCCGGTGATCTGGGCCAGCCGGCCGTGCAGGCGGCGGGCGAGGTGGACGCCCCTGGTGTGGATGCCGAGCAGCACGACGTCCTCCGCGCCCTTGGCGCGCTCGACGATCTCGTGCGCTATCCGGGTGAGGACCCGGGCGATGTCCGTGCCGTCCAGCACCTGGTGCGGTGCCCGGGGCGTCGGTTCATGGTGGGTGGTCATGCCGAAGCGGACCTCCTTCCCCGCCTCACGGGACGGGTCTTAAAGGATGTCTGGGACTGCCCCCGCCGACCGGGCGTGGGCTTCGGGCCATCCTAGCAGCGCGCCGGATCGCAAACAGACGGCCATCATTCCGCTTCCCGGGGTTAACACTCCGGACGCGCCGACGATGCGGGCCATTCGCACGACTGCCCCATTCGGCTTGACGCAACTACCTTACTCTACGTAACCTCACAGTGAGTTACGAGACGGACGTCGGACCCACCGGTAACGGCGTCGGCAATCGCCCGTGACCCACCACTGAACGCGAAGCAATCTCGTCCGGGGAGATCAATGTCCAGCGACTACGCGAAGCAACTCGGAGGCAAGCTCCGAGCGATCCGCACTCAGCAGGGTCTCTCCCTGCACGGTGTCGAGGAGAAGTCCCAGGGGCGCTGGAAGGCAGTCGTCGTCGGCTCGTACGAGCGCGGTGACCGTGCGGTCACCGTGCAGCGGCTGGCCGAACTGGCGGAGTTCTACGGCGTCCCGGTGCAGGAGCTGCTGCCCGGCGGTACGCCCGGCGGCGCGGCCGAGCCGCCGCCGCGCCTGGTCCTCGACCTGGAGAGACTGACCCAGGTCCCTTCCGAGAAGGCCGGCCCGCTGCAGCGCTACGCGGCGACCATCCAGAGCCAGCGCGGTGACTACAACGGAAAGGTGCTGTCGATCCGTCAGGACGACCTGCGCACCCTGGCCGTCATCTACGACCAGTCGCCGTCGATCCTCACCGAGCAGCTGATCTCCTGGGGCGTGCTGAACCCCGACGCGCGCCGCGCGGTGCGCGAGGAGGACGCGAGCTGAGGCTCGCCGCACCGGCTCCCGCCGGCGGATCCAGGGACGACCCGGCCTGATTTCCGGTCGTACCCGCAAGCAGAAACGTCACGGCGCGGCTCCCCTGACCGGGGGCCGCGCCGCGGTGTCGGGGCCCCCGGGACGGGGCCCCGAGGCGGAGCCGTCAGCAGACCGTTCCCAGGCTGTAGCCGGGCTGCGCCGCGACGCCGTCCAGCCGGACCGGCCGCTCGGCCGGCGCCCACTCCTGCCCGCCGCTCGACCAGGCCCAGGAGGCCTGCAGGTACTCCCCGCAGGAGGCGGCCGAGCCCTGCGAGCCGTGCAGCACCGCGACGCCCGGCAGCTCCAGGGCCAGCCCGGTGCAGAGCACCGCGCAGACCAGCTCCAGGTCCTCGTCGTTGATCCGGACCACGCCGTCCTCCCACTGGAGGACCCGAGCCGCGGCGGTCAGCCTCCCGCCGGGCGCGTCCACCCGCAGGCGCAGCTCGTACACGCCGGCCCCCGCGCCGACCAGCATCCGGCGGAACACCTCGCCCCCGCGCTGGTAGGCGGCGCGCACCCAGGCGGCGTGCTCCTCGTCGGGCGCGCCCGCGCCCCCGCACAGGCCCCCGTCGAGCAGCAGGTCGGCGTGGCAGAGCGTCAGCCCGTTCTCCCGGGCGCGCACCAGGCGAGGCACGAAGTCCCCGGCCAGCTCCTCGCCCTGATAGGCCAGCAGCTGGGTCTGCAGGGCCGGGTTGACCAGGTAGCGGTCGCGGGCGGCGGGCTCGGCCGGGTCCAGCCCGTGCAGCACGCAGAACTCCTCGAAGTCCTGCGGGTGGAACATCCGGGCCCGGACGGTGTCGAACCGCTCCAGCGCCTCGGCCAGCAGCTCGGCGGTGTCGGCCAGGTAGCGCTCGTGGTCGGGGGCGTCGGAGATCCCCCAGGCACGCGCCCGGGCGAAGTCCGCGGCGTTGGTCAGCACCCCGATGACAAAAGCCTGCTCGGCGCCGCCGGCCCGCTGTGGCCGGTGCGACGCCCGCACCGCGGGCCGCGAGCCGCCGGCGGTGCAGTCGGAGTTACGGCGGGCGCGACCCTTTTGACTCATCGGTGGCTCCTGGCTTCGGGGGTTGACGGTCCGCGGCACGCTCGCCGCTGACCGTCTTCCTCCCCATCCGCGCGCGCCGCACACGTACGGCGTGTCACAGGAATGTAACCACCGGTAATGCGGGGCCGCCGGGTCAGGGGCGGGGCGCCCGGGCCAGCTGGCGGGACTGCGCGACCAGGCGGCCGGACTCGTCCCAGACCTCCGCGTCCTCCTCGAAGTAGCCACCGGCCAGGTTGCGGGTCGCGTGGGTGACCCGCAGCCAGCCGGGCACGGGCCTGGCGCGCAGGTGGACGGTCAGCTCGATGGTGGGCGCCCAGCCCGGCATGCCGAGGTCGAAGGTGACCGGCGGCAGCGCGTCGGCGACCAGCAGGAGCAGCAGCGGGTCGGGCTCGCGGCCGTCGGCGAGCCGGAACCAGCCCTGGATCCGCCCGTTGCCGGAGGGCTGCCCGAGCGCCCAGCCGATGGTGGCCGGGTCCAGCCGCAGGTCGAACCGCTCCAGCAGGGCGGCCTGGGCGATCAGCTCCTTGGGCGCGTGCTCGACGCCGACGCACTGGTCCGGCGGCGGCAGCTGCGGCGGCCGCGCGCTGGTGCGCACCTCGCCGTCGGCGGTGGCGAGGTCGCCGTGGCTGGCCACCACCCGCAGCCGCTCGACGCCGTCCTGGCTGAGCGAGGCGGTGCCGGTGGACAGGCCGCGGCCGGTGCGCAGCACCTCGGTGCGGACGGTGGCCGGGCCGGGGGTGGAGGCGGACAGGTAGTAACCGCTGATCGACACCGGGTCCGGGTGGGTGCCGTGCTCCAGCGACAGCGCGTGTCCGGCCACCGCGAGCAGCAGTCCGCCGTTCACCCCGCCGCCGATCTGCCAGCCGGCGCCGAGCTCGGCGTCGTAGCGGCCGGCCTCCTCGGGGTGCCTGGTCAGGGCGATGCCCTGGTCGAACTCGCTGCGGATCGCGGTGGTCATCTGGGGGGACCTGCCCTTCACGCGTGGTTCCGGACGTCAAGTTACTGACAAGTAGGTCCCCACCCTACGCCGACCGGGTGAAACGCGGAACGGCCGCCGGACACCTGTTCGGGTCCGACGGCCGTCCGCGAGGTCCACCTGCCTACCGGCGGATGCTCGGCTTCAGCTCCAGGAAGCGGGCGAGCATGCCGTTGACGAAGGCCGGGGAGTCGTCCGTGGAGAACTCCTTGGCGATCTCGACGGCCTCGTCCAGGACGACGGCGTCCGGGACGCCGTCCTCCCAGATCAGCTCGTAGGCACCGAGCCGCAGGACGTTGCGGTCCACGATCGGCATCCGGTCGAGCGACCAGCCGACGGAGTACTGCTCGATCAGGTCGTCGATGCGACGAGCGTGCTGGACGTACCCCTCGATGAGCTCCATGGTGTACTCACCGACCTGCGGGGTGCCCTCGTCGGGCCTGGGCTCGCGGGCGCGGGCCACCCAGTCGGCGAGGACCTGCTGCGGGTCGACCCCGCGGTGGTCGGCCTCGAAGAGGATCTGGAAGGCCCTGGTGCGGGCCTTGCTGCGTGCGGCCGACACGGACTTACTTCACCCGGCCGAGGTAGCTGCCGTCGCGGGTGTCGACCTTGACCTTCTCACCCTTGGTGACGAAGAGCGGCACCTGGATCTCGGCGCCGGTCTCCAGGGTGGCCGGCTTGGTGCCACCGGTGGAGCGGTCGCCCTGGACGCCCGGCTCGGTCTCGGCGATGGTCAGCTCGACCGCGGCCGGGAGCTCGATGTAGAGGACCGAGCCCTCGTTCTGCGCGACGAGGGCCTCGAAGCCCTCCAGCAGGTACTTGGCGGCGTCGCCGACGACCGACGGCTCGATGGTCAGCTGGTCGTAGGTGTCCATGTCCATGAACACGAAGTTCTCGCCGTCCTTGTACGAGAACTGCATGCCGCGCTTGTCGACGTTGGCGGTCTCGACCTTGGTGCCCGCGTTGAAGGTCTTGTCGACGACCTTGCCGGTCAGGACCTCCTTGAGCTTGGTACGCACGAAGGCCGGGCCCTTGCCGGGCTTGACGTGCTGGAACTCGACGACGGACCAGAGCTTGCCGCCCTCCAGCTTGAGGACCATGCCGTTCTTGAGATCGTTCGTGGAAGCCACGGGCGCACTAACTCCTGTATAGCTGTCAAGGAACCAAGGGATTGCGTCCTGCCTTCCACGGCCCCCGGGGGGCCGCGGTCACAGGGCGAGGAGCTCCTTGGTGGTGATGGTGAGCAGCTCGGGCCCGCCCTCTTCGAGGGGGCGCACGACGAGCGTGTCCTCGATCCGGACGCCGCCCCTGCCCGGGAGGTGGACCCCCGGACCGACGGTGACCGGCACGCGGCTGTCCAGTTTACCCATGTCCGACGGACCGAGGCGCGGCGCCTCCCGGATCTCCAGCCCGACGCCGTGGCCCACCGGGTGCGGGGAGGCCTCGGTGTGGCCGGCCGCCTCCAGGACCTGCCGGGCGGCCCGGTCGGGCACGCACTGCTCCACGCCCGGTCCGAGCGCCTCCCGCCCGGCCCGCTGGGCCCGGAAGACCAGCCGGTGCAGCTCCACCTGCCAGGGCGCGGGGGCCGCGCCGATCACGAAGGTGCGGGCGGTGGAGACGCCGTAGCCGCGGTACTGGGCGCCCATCACCACGGTCAGGAAGTCGCCCTCCTCCACCCGGCGGTCGGTGGGCTGGTGGGCGGCCTGGCCGGAGTGGCTGCCGGTGCCGACCGAGACCGGGAAGGCGGCCCGGTCGGCGCCGTGGTCGATCATCCGGCGCTCCAGCTCCATCGCCAGGTGCCGCTCGGTGCGGCCGACCAGGATCGACTCCAGCAGCTCGCCCAGCGCCTGGTCGGCGATCTCGGCGGCGATCCGCAGGTCGGCGATCTCGTGCTCGTCCTTGACCACCCGCAGCCGCTCGACCGTCTGACCGAGGTCCACCAGCCGGGCCCCCTCGGTCAGGCCCCCCACCGCCCGGTGCCGGGTGACGGTCAGGTCGTGCTCCTCCACCGCCAGTCCCGACACCCCGGACCGCGCGGCGACGGCCGCGACGGCCAGCGCGGAGTCCGACCCGGCCGCCACCGGCAGCCGGGTGACGTCAGGGGCGATCAGGTGCTCCCCGGAGTCGTCCGGCGGCAGGTCGTCCGGCAGCGCGAGCAGCGCCCGCTCCCTGGTCAGCAGCAGGCTCGCCCCGCAGGGCGCGCAGCCCGTCAGGTACCGCACGTTCGCCGCACGGGTGATCAGCGCCGCATCGGCCCCGGCCGCACTGCAGTGCTCCCTCACCCGCTCCCGCCGCCCCGCGTACGCATCCGCCATGCGTCGAGCCTACGAACCCCCGGCCCGAAGCGCCCGCCGAGCACCCCCGGCAGAACCCCCAATACCCCTTGCACGCCCCCCTGTGCGACCGCGGCACCGTCCCCCTCGGGCCCGCACCCCGCCCCCCACGCAGCGTGCCGCCGAGGAGCCCCGCACCCCCCGGCGGTCCCTCGAACCCCCGCCGTCCGCTACGTTCCGTCACGGATCTGTCACTGCCGGTCCTGTGCGAGTACGACCCGGTCGCCGGCCGGCACGTCGCCTTCCGCGAGGAGCGCCGACCCGGGGCGCACCCGGCCCCCGGAACGCGAACGGCGCCTCCCCACCGCGGGGAAGCGCCGTTCCGGCGTGCGCGGGCAGGCCGCTGCTCGCGGCCGGGTGGCTCAGGAGCCCTCGGGCGTCCAGCGCTTCTCGACCCCGGCGAGCTTCCAGTACCCGATCGCGATCGCCCAGACGACCACGAACAGCCCGGCGATGGCGTAGCCGACGTTGTCCAGCGAGATGTCGGCGATGAACCCGGTGACCGGGTCGGTCAGATCGAGCTTCTCGTGCAGCACCCCGACCAGCTCGATGGTGCCGATGATGAAGGCCACCGCGATCGACAGACCGGTGATGGTCAGGTTGTAGTACACCTTCCGCACCGGGTTGGCGAAGGCCCACTGGTACGCGAAGTTCATGAACGTCCCGTCCAGGGTGTCGAACAGGCTCATCCCGGCCGCGAACAGCAGCGGCAGGCAGACGATCGCGTACCAGGGCAGCCCGGAGGCGGCACCCGAGCCGGCCATCACCATCAGGGTGACCTCGGTCGCGGTGTCGAAGCCCAGGCCCAGCACCATGCCCACCGGGAACATCTGCCCGGGCCGGGTGATCGAACGGGTCGCCCGGTTCAGCACCCGGGCCATGAAGCCGCGCGAGTCGAGGTGCGCCTCCAGCTCCTTCTCGTCGAACTTCCCGGCCCGCATCGAGCGGAACACCCTGAGGATGCCGAGCAGCGCCGCCAGGTTGAGCGCGCCGATCAGGTAGAGGAACACGCCGGAAGTGGTCGTCCCGATCACGCCGAGCCACTTGTGGGTGGTCGACTCGTCGTCCATCAGGGTGTTCGCCAGCTGCGCGCCGCCCGCCACCAGGGCGGCCATCACCACCACCATCGAGGAGTGCCCGAGGGCGAACCAGAAGCCCACCGAGACCGGCCGCTTGCCGTCCGCCATCAGCTTGCGGGTGGTGTTGTCGATCACCGCGATGTGGTCGGCGTCGAAGGCGTGCCGCATCCCGAGGGTGTACGCGGTGATACCCAGGCCCACCCCGAAGACCTGGGTACCGACCGCGTACTTCTCGGGTGCGACCAGGAAGATCAGCGTGCCGAAGGCCACCACGTGCATGGCCACGATCACCGCCATCAGCCCGGCGGTACGGACGGTGTCCTCGCGCCGCCACTGGAAGCTGGGCAGCGCGGAGGGGGCCGGTTCGGCCCCGGCGGCAACGGTTTCGGGCAGGGTCATCTGCGGATCACGCTCCAGCACCTCGTGGAAAACCTCGTGAGATGCCGTGGCCGGTCTCCTGGCTGACGGGACGCCCGTACCCGCCTTCCCAAGCGCGCGAGGCGCCCAGTGGCTCCGTGGGTACGGACGACGTTCCTCCGCGGACGGAGGAACGACCCGATCACAGTGGCGAGGGCCGCTCCGGGCTGGGACCCCTGAGGGTCCGTCACCGGTCTTCCCGAGCACCACGGCGGGGAACACCGTAGGGGCCACGCCCCGACCCGTGCAAGGTTGCGCACCTGCGCAGGTGTCCAGGATCACAGACCGCCGCCTGCGAGAATGTCCGCATGCATCTCGTACCGGCCGACCGCGCGGGCCACCGCACCATCGACGGGCACCGGGTCTGCGAGGCCATCGCCGCGATCGGCGACCCGGCCCACGTCCGGTCCTGGGCCGAGCGGTTCTCCCTGCTCGCCGACCCCGGCCGGCTCGCCCTGCTGCTCGCCCTCCACCGGGCCGGGCCGCTCGCCGTCACCGACCTCGCGGTCGCCACCGGCATGCGCGACCCCGCCGTCTCCCAGGCCCTGCGGCTGCTCCGCACGGCCGGCGTGGTCACCGGCGACCGGGACGGACGCGTGGTGCGCTACCAGCTCGTGGACGAGGCCATGCGCCCCCTCCTCGACGAGTGCGCCGCCGGCGAACACCACGAGCCCACCGCGGCCACGGGCTGACCCACTGGCCCGGCCCCGGAACCGCGCCGCGGCCGGAACGGATGAGTACGATCATGACGTGCCGTCCCGCCCCCACGCCTGGCCCGCCGACCGGTGGAACACCCGACCGGTCAGGGCCCGCGTGCTGGCGGTCGCCCGCACCCTCACCTCGGCCACCCGGGTCCTGGACGTCCTGACCCTGCTGAACCCGGACGGCATCGAGCGGTACTTCACCGTCAACCCCGGCTCCGCCTTCGCCGACCGCGCCCTGGACGAGTACCTGCACGGCCTGCCCGGCTTCACCGTGCTGGACTGGGAGGACGCCGTCAGCCGCCGCTTCGACCTGGCCGTCGCCTGCGCCGTCCACTCCTCCATGCACCGGCTGGACGCCCGCCTCGTCGTCCTCCCGCACGGCGTCGGCTACAACCGGCTGGTCACCGAGTCCACCGGCGACACGGTCACCGCCGCCGGTCTGTCCCGCAACGAACTCACGCACCGCGGAAGGGTGTTCGTGGACGTCCTCGGCCTCTCCCACCCCGAGCAGCTGGACCGGCTGCGGGACTCCTGCCCCGAGGCGCTGGACGTCGCCCGGGTTGTCGGCGACCCCTGCTTCGACCGGATGCTCGGCAGCCGGCGCTCCCGCGACGGCTACCGCGCCGCGCTCGGTGCCACCGGCGGCCGACGGCTCGTCGTCGTCAGCTCCACCTGGAGCGAGCACTCCTTGTTCGGCCGCCGCCCGGACCTCCCCCGGCGGCTGGTCCGCCGGCTCCCCGCCGACGAGTACACGGTGGCCGTCGTCCTGCACCCCAACGTGTGGAGCCGCCACGACCCCGAGGCGCTGCTCGACGACGCCCGCCGGATGGGCCTGCGCCTGATCCCGCCCCACCAGGGCTGGCAGGCCGCGCTCGTCGCCGCCGACTGCGTGATCGGCGACCACGGATCGGTCACCGTCTACGGCGCCGCCCTGAACCACCGCACCCTGCTCGTCGCCACCGGCGCCGCCGAACTCGACCCCCGCTCCCCCGGCTACGCCTTCGGCCAGGCAGCGCCCGTCCTCGACCCGGACGGGGACCTCGCCGCCCAGGTCGAACAGGCCCTCGCCCGGGCCCCGGCCGACCTGAGCGCGATCACCGACCGCTCGCTCGCCCACCGCGGCGAATCCGCCCGGCTGCTGCGCCCGCTGCTGCACTCCTTCCTGGCCGGGCTGGACGAGCCCGGGGACGAACCGGCCCTGCCGCCCTACCCCAGGCCGGCCCCGTGCCCCGGCACCGTCGACCGGCCCACCGCGTACGACGTCGAGGGCCGGAGCGAGGGCACCGAGGTCAGCCTGCGGCGCTACCCCTTCGACCCGCATGACCACGCCCCGCGCGGCTTCCACGCCCTCACCGACGAGCACCCGGGCGACGCCCTGCGCTACACCGCCGAGGTCCTGACCCGCACCGAGGTGCACGCCGAACGCCCCGCCGCCCGCTGGCTCGCCGACTCCGCCGCCGAACTCCCCGGCCTCGCCGTCGCGGTGGCCGCCCTCGGCCCGGCCCGCCACCTGCTCCGACTGCGCGGCGGCCTGCTGCTGGAGGCCCGCGCCGAACCGGACTGGACCTGCCCCGACCCCGCCGTCGACCCGCTGCTGCTCGGCTCCGCCGTGGCCTGCTGGCTCGCCGACGGCGGCGACCCGGCCGGCCTCCCCCGGCACGGCCTCACCGTCCGCACCGGCGAGCACCGCACCCGGGTGTCCTTCCGCACCGGACCCTGAGAAGGGCGCTACTCCGGCAGCTCCCGCAGCCGCGCCCGGCTGCGCTCCGCGAGCTCCGCGTCGTCCAGCTCCTCGGCGAGGGCGAGCAGCAGGGTGTGGGCCTGCGCCTCCTTCGCGTACTGGCCGCGCTCCTCGGCCCGCCGGGCGCAGTCGCCCGCGTGGGCGGCGGCGAGCTCCGGCTGCCCGAGCGCCCGGTGGGCCCGGGCGCGGACCAGCGGCAGCTTCATCAGCATGTCCTCGTCCCGCGTCCGATCGGCCTGCGCGGTGGCCTCGGCCAGCCGGGCCAGCGCCTCCTGCGCGCGGCCGTCGGCGATCAGCGCCTGCGCCAGGTTGTAGCTCTGGACGATCTCGCCGTGCTCGTCGCCCCGGTTCGCCGCCAGAGCCAGCGTGAACCGCCGCACCGCGTCGCCCGGGCGGCCGTCGGCCAGGCAGAGCAGACCGTCCGTCTCGTGGAGCACCCCCACCACCCGACGGTCGGTCACCAGCGGGACCTGCTCCGCGGCGAGCGCCAACTGCTCGGCGGCGAGCCGGTATTCCATGCGGTCGAAGTGGGCCCGGGCGAGCTGGTTGCGCATCCGGACCACGGCGGCCGGCTGGTTGTCCCACTGGGCCGACTCGATGCCGAGCCGGTGGGTGGCGATCCAGTCCTGGTAGAGCCTGCGGTCGTGGTACAGCAGCCAGAGCGACTCGCACAGCCGCCACACCTCGCCGTGCCACCCCTGCCGGGCCGCCTCTTCCACCACCGCGCGGAAGTTGGCCCGTTCCGCGTACAGCCACTCCAGGGCCGCGGTGTCGGAGGCGAAGCGGGGCAGGTCGTCGCCGCTCGGGTCCTGCAGGCGGAGCCTGCTCCCGGCCATCGCACGGTCGGCGACCGAGGCCCTGCCCCGGTAGTAGGCCACGACGGCGGCGAGGAGTTCCCCGCGGCCGGCCAGTTCCCGGGTCCGGCCGTAGGCGTGCAGCCGCACCACGTCGTGGGCCCGGAAGCGGTCCTCGCGGTCGCCGTCCACCACCTCGTCCAGCACGTGGACGCCCCGAAGCTCCCCGATCGCCTGCCCGGCCAGCTCGACGCCGACCGCACGCGCCAGTTCGGCGGAGACGAAGGGGCCGGGGTGCACGCCGATCAGGTGGTAGAGCGCCCGGCCCGGCGCCGACAGCCGCTCGTAGACCAGGTCGTAGGTCGCGCCGAGATCGCTCTCCTCGTCCTCCAGCATCGCCAACCTGCCCTCCCGGTCGTGCAGTTCGGCCACCACCCGGCCGACCGGCAGGTGGTCCCGGTCCAGCAGCTGGCTCCCGACCGCGTTCAGCGCGAGCGGCAGCCCGCCGCACAGCTCGACCAGTTCCGCCAGTTCCCCGTCGGTGCCCCGCCCCGGGCCCACCCAGCCGCGCACCAGCTCGGCGCCCGCCCTCGCGCTCAGCGGGCCGAGCCGGCGCACCACGGCGCCGTCCGTCCGCAGCGCGGGCAGCCGCCGCCGGCTCGCGACCACCACCAGCCCGCAGGCCGGGAGCAGCGCACGGACCTCCGCGGCGTGCTCGACGTTGTCCAGGAAGAACAGGCACCGGCGCTCGGCGGTGGCGGTGCGGAACGCCGTGAACCGCTCGGCCTCCGCGGCCGGGGGCTCGGTGCCGAGGGCGCAGGAATCCGGCCAGCAGCTCGGGGAGGTCCACCCCGCCCTGGTGCCGGTAGGCCTTCAGGTCGGCGTAGAGGTCCCCGCCCGGGAAGTGCTCCCGGTGCTCCTCGGTGAACCTCGCGATCAGCTCGGTCTTCCCGACCCCGCCGAGGCCGGTGAACACCACGACCCCGAGTCCGCCCTCCACGACCCGTCCCAAGGCCTCGGTCAGCGCGGCGAGTTCCGGCTCCCGGTTGACGAACGGGCCGTGCGGGGACCGGATCTGATGCGGCCTCGGCACCGCCCGCGGCTGGTGCAGGTGCAGCGCCCCGATGCTCCCGGCCTGCACCACGTGGCCGCCCACCGTGGCGCCCGACACGGTGTTGGCCACCTCCTGCCGCTCCATCCGCCTGCTCCCTCCGGCCGGTCGGCCCCAGCCTACGGGCTGGGCACCCGGCCGGAGGGGCACTCGGACGTCACCGGGGGGTGATCTCGCCCATCTCCGCCCAGCCGTCCAGGCCGGGGATCTCGGTCGAGACGATCCGCGGCTTGGCGGCCACCGCGTACGACAGCTCCTCCATGGCCTTGGCGAAGTGCGCGGACTCCACGTGCTCCTTGCCCGCGTCGCCGTCGCGGAACGCCTCGACCAGGACGAACTCGTTGGGGTCGTCGACGCTGCGGGACCACTCGAAGAAGAGGTTGCCGGGCTCCTGGCGGGTGGCCCGGGTGAACTCGTCGACCAGGCCCAGCCACTCGTCGGCGCGCTCGGGGCGGACCGGGAACTTGACCGTGATGAAGATCATGGGACTTCCTTTCGCTCCACGTTCACACGTGGCCGTGCGGACAGGGGCGCGCGGCTCGGCGCGCTCGACGTCCATCGTCGCAGCTCAGAAGGGCTGTCCATGACACGGGGGCAGCACGCGTCACGATCGGGCGCCCGTCACGCCGACTGGCAGCCCGGGCACCAGAAGAGGTTGCGGGCGGCGTGCTCCTCCGTCCGCACGTCGGTGCCGCAGACCAGGCAGGGCATGGCGGCCCTCCGGTAGACGTACACCTCGCCGCCGTGGTCGTCCACCCGGGGCGGGCGGCCCATCGCCTCGGGGGTGTGCTCCGGGCGGACGGTGTCGATCCGGCCGGCGGTGACGCCCTCGCGCATCAGGGCGACCAGGTCGGCCCAGACCGCGTCCCACTCCCGGCGGGTGAGGTCGCGCCCGGCCCGGTGCGGGTCGATGCCGTGGCGGAACAGCACCTCGGCCCGGTAGACGTTGCCCACCCCGGCCAGCACCTTCTGGTCCATCAGCAGTGCCGCGACGGTCGTCCGGCTGCCCGATATCCGGCGCCAGGCGGCCTCCGGGTCGGCGTCGGCGCGCAGCGGGTCGGGGCCCAGCCGGGCGGCGACGGCGGCCTTCTGGCCCTCGGTGACGAGCGCGCAGGTGTTGGGGCCGCGCAGGTCGGCGTAGCCGTCCTCGTTCTCCAGCCGCAGCCGGATCAGTCCGACCGGCTCGGGCGCCGGGCCGGTGCCGAAGGTGAAGCCGCCGTAGAGGCCGAGGTGGACGTGCACCCAGGCGCCCTCCTCGAAGCCGAGGAAGAGGTGCTTGCCGGTGGCCTCCGCACCGGTGAGCAACTGCCCGTCGATCACCTTGGCCTCGTCGGCGAACCGGCCCTGCGGGCTGGAGACCCGCACCGGGCGGCCGCCGAAGGCCTTCCGGTTCTCGGTGGCGAGGCGGTGGATGATGTGGCCTTCGGGCACGGGCGTCGGCTCCTCCGGGCGCGGCGACATGACCCGTCCATCATCGCAGCCGGCTCCGACAGCTCCGCGACGCCGCAGGCCGGCGGGCCGGGAAGGCGCGACCCGGCGGACCGGGAAGGCACGGCTCCCGCGGGCCGGGGCGGCGGTTCAGCGGACCGGGATGCCCATCAGCCGGGCCAGGATGACGCGGTCCAGCTCGGCGGCCGTCCCGGCGACGTCCAGGGAGGAGTTGTCGATGATCGGCAGCCCGGAGTTGTACCAGCCGGCCATCCGCCCGTGGATGCGGGCGACCTCCTCGTCCCCGAGGCGGCGGTTGCCGCTGCGCCGGGCGTTGCGGTGCAGGACGGAGTCCAGGCTGGGCAACAGGACGACCGGGATCATGCCGGGGCCGATGTGCCGCTTCCAGCCGCCGAGGCCGATCGCCGGGCGGTCCGGGAAGACGGCGTCGTCGATGATGCAGGAGATGCCGTTGGCCAGGTAGTTGCGGCAGGCGAAGCCGCAGGTGCGGCGGGCCAGCCGGTACTGCGCCTCGGAGGCGTTGTTCCAGCCGGACTGGGGGTTGGCGAAGCCGGACTGCACCCACTCGCGGACGTCGTCCAGGCTGATGTGCGCGGTCGGGGTGGGCCGCCGCTCGGCCCAGTGGCGGGCGACGGTGGTCTTGCCGGCCCCGGCCGGTCCGATCAGCAGGACGGCGATCGGCCCGGTGGCCGCGTGCTGCCGCGGCGGGTGGGTGGGCAGTTGGACGGGCGCGCCGGACGGCAGCACGAAGTGCCCGGTTCCGCCGGCGGGCACCGGGGCGCTCGGCGCGGGTGCGGCCGCGGGGGCCGGGGCGGAACGGGCGACGGGCCCGGGAGCGGCGGGGGCCGCGGGCGCCGGCCGGACCGGCGGGGACGGAGGGGCGAGCGGCGCCCCCGACGACGTCCCCCGTGTCCCGCCCCCCGGCGGCACCGGTGGAGCGACGGGACGCGGCGGGACCTGCCCACCTCCGGCGTACTGCGTCACGGCACCTCCCGACACCTCTCAGCGGGGACACTACACGGCGGCCCGGCGGCGGGCACAGTCCGCCGCCGGGCCACCGCCCGTACCCTCAGCGGGTGGTGAGCCGCTCGGCCAGCGCGCGCAGCGCCAGCTCGTAGGAGCCGAGCCCGAAGCCGGCGATGGTGCCGGAGGCCACCGCGGCGATCACCGAGGTGTGCCGGAAGGTCTCCCGGGCGTACGGGTTGGAGATGTGCACCTCGATCAGCGGCGCGGTGCGCTGGGCCGCGGCGTCCCGCATCGCGTACGAGTAGTGGGTGAACGCGCCGGGGTTGATCACCACCGGCACCTGCCCGTCGGCCGCCTCGTGCAGCCACTCCACCATCTGCTGCTCGGAGTTGGTCTCGTGCACCTCGACCTCGAAGCCGAACTCCTTGCCCAGCGCGGTGCAGCGCTCGACCAGTCCGGCGTACGAGGTGGCGCCGTAGACGTCCGGCTCCCGGCTGCCCAGCCGGCCCAGGTTGGGGCCGTTGAGCACCATCACCCTGGTCACGCCGAGACCTCCGCGTACGCGGCGACCAGCAGCGACGGGTCGGGGCCCTCCAGCACCGAGGTCTTGCCCAGGCCGTCCAGCACGATGAAGCGGATCAGGTCGCCGCGCGACTTCTTGTCGATCTTCATCGCGTCCAGCAGCTTCGGCCAGGCGTCCGCCCGGTAGCTCAGCGGCAGGCCGACCGAGGCCAGCACGGTGCGGTGCCGGTCGGCCGTCTCGTCGTCCAACCGCCCGGCCAGGCGGCCGAGTTCGGCGGCGAAGACCATGCCGATGGAGATCGCGGCGCCGTGCCGCCACTTGTACCGCTCGTTGCGCTCGATGGCGTGACCGAGGGTGTGGCCGTAGTTGAGGATCTCGCGGCGGCCGGACTCCTTGAGGTCCCCGGAGACCACGTCGGCCTTGACCTGGATGGCCCGGCGGATCAGCTCGACGGTGTGCGGCCCGGCCGGCGTCCTCGCGCCCTCCGGGTCGGCCTCGATCAGGTCGAGGATGGCCGGGTCGGCGATGAAGCCGCACTTGATGACCTCGGCCAGGCCGGAGACGTAGTCGTGCTTGGGCACGGTCTCCAGGGTGCCGAGGTCGGCCAGCACGCCCACCGGCGGGTGGAAGGCGCCGACCATGTTCTTGCCCTCGGCGATGTTGATGCCGGTCTTGCCGCCGACGGCCGCGTCGACCATGCCGAGCAGCGTGGTGGGCATGGAGATCCAGCGCACCCCGCGCAGCCAGGTGGCCGCGACGAAGCCGGCCAGGTCCGTGGTGGCGCCGCCGCCGAGGCCGACCACGACGTCGCTGCGGGTGAAGCCGGTCTGCCCGAGCACCGACCAGCAGTACGCGGCGACCTCGACGCTCTTGGCTTCCTCGGCGTTGGGCACCTGCAGCGCGATGGCCTCGTAGCCCTCGCCGACCAGGTCGTCGCGGATCGCGTCGGCGGTGGCGGCCAGCGCCTCCGGGTGGATGATCGCGACCCGCTTGGCCCGGGCACCGATCAGCGGCGCCAGCTCACCGAGCAGCTGGTGCCCGATCAGCACGTCGTACGGGTCGTGGCCGGCGCTGCCGCCGACGTGGATCCTGACGGTGGTGTCAGTCATGGGGGGTCTTCAGCTCCAGTGCTTCCAGTACGGCGTCCGCGACCTGCTCCGGGCTGCGCCCGGCGGTGTCGACCACGGCGGTGGCCACCTCCAGGTAGAGGGGGCGGCGGGCCTCCATCAGCTCGCGCCAGCGGGCCCGCGGATTGACGGCCAGCAGCGGGCGCGGGGCGTCCAGGCCGACCCGCTTGACGGCGTCGGCGAGCGGGACCTCCAGGAGGACCACCGGCAGCTCGTGCAGCAGCGCACGGGTGGCCTCGGCCAGCACCGCGCCGCCGCCGAGCGCCAGGACCCCGTCGTGCCCCTCGGCCGCCGCGCGCACGGCCGCCGCCTCCAGCGCGCGGAAGTGCGGCTCGCCCTCGTCGACGAAGATGTCCGGGATCGGCTTGCCGACGGTCGCCTCGATGTCGGCGTCGGTGTCCCGGAAGCCCACGCCCAGGCGCTCGGCCAGGACCCGCCCGACGGTGGACTTGCCACTGCCGGGCGGGCCGACCAGCACCACAACGGGACTGGTCATCGGATGATCAGGTTGTCGAGGTAGCTCTGCACGTTGCGGCGGGTCTCGGAGACGTTGTCGCCGCCGAACTTCTCGTTCACCGCGTCCGCCAGCACCAGCGCGACCATCGCCTCGGCGACGATGCCCGCGGCCGGCACCGCGCAGACGTCCGAGCGCTGGTGGTGCGCCTTGGCCGGCTCGCCGGTGCGCACGTCCAGGGTCTGGAGCGCCCGCGGCACGGTGGCGATCGGCTTCATCGCGGCGCGCACCCGCAGCACCTCACCGGTGGACAGGCCGCCCTCGGTGCCGCCGGAGCGGCCGGAGGTGCGCTTGACGCCCTCGGCGGTCGGGACGATCTCGTCGTGCGCCTTGGAGCCCGGCACCCGGGCCAGCTCGAAGCCGTCGCCGACCTCGACGCCCTTGATCGCCTGGATGCCCATCAGCGCGGCGGCCAGCCGCGCGTCCAGCCGGCGGTCCCAGTGCACGTGCGAGCCGAGGCCCACCGGCACGCCGTACGCCAGCACCTCGACCACGCCGCCCAGGGTGTCGCCGTCCTTGTGGGCCTGGTCGATCTCGGCGACCATCGCCTTCGAGGCGTCGGCGTCCAGGCAGCGCACCGGGTCGGCGTCCAGCCGCGCCTCGTCCGAGGGCAGCGGCACCACACCGGCCGGCGCCTTGGCGGCGGCCAGCTCGACCACGTGGCTGACGATCTCGATGCCGGCCACCTCGCGGAGGTACGCGCGGGCGACGGCGCCCAGCGCGACCCGGGCGGCCGTCTCCCGGGCGCTGGCGCGCTCCAGGATCGGCCGGGCCTCGTCGATCGAGTACTTCTGCATGCCGGCCAGGTCGGCGTGGCCGGGCCGGGGGCGGGTGAGCGCCTCGTTGCGGGCCAGGCCCGCCAGCACCTCGGGGTCGACCGGGTCGGCCGACATGACCTGCTCCCACTTCGGCCACTCGGTGTTGCCGACCATGACCGCGACCGGGCTGCCCATGGTCAGACCGTGCCGGACGCCGCCGAGGAAGGTCACCTCGTCCTGCTCGAACTTCATCCGCGCCCCGCGGCCGTAACCGAGCCGGCGGCGCGCCAGCGCGTCGGCCACCACAGCGGTGGTGACCGGTACACCGGCGGGCAGGCCTTCCAGCGTCGCGACGAGTGCGGGGCCGTGCGACTCCCCCGCCGTCAGCCAGCGCAACGTACCCAACGGAGCTCCTTCATCAGCGGACCGGACCTCGGCACCGCCGGGGCCCGCCCCGGGCGTGCCTTGTGCCTGAATCCTTTCATGCCCCAGCAGCACCTGGGGGCACAGTCCGCGTGCCGGACGGCAACCGGCCACCATCCGGCCGGGAACCACCCGGGGAACCGGCCGGAGGGCGGGCCCGGCCCCCGGCCGGAGGACCGGGCCCACGACCGGCGCCCCGGCACTCGGCGCGGGGGCTCAGTGCCCGGCGAGCGCCTTCTCCCCCGCCTCGCGCATCGCCGCCAGCGGCCCGGGCGTCCGCCCGGTGAAGGCCTCGCTCTGCAGCACCGCCTGGTGCACCAGGAGGTCCAGCCCGCCCAGGACGGTCGCCCCGCGCCCGGCGCAGGCGGCGGCCAGCGCCGTCGGCCACGGGTGGTACAGCACGTCGAACAGTGCGCCCGGCTCGGCGGGCAGCGCGTCGGCGAAGACGTCCGTCGCGCCCGCCGGCGTGGTGGAGACGGTCAGCGGCCGGGCCAGCGCCTCGGCGCCGCGCTCCCAGTCGGCGGTGCGGACGGCCAGGCCCAGCCGGTCGCCCAGCTCGGCCATCTCCCGGGCCCGCTCGGAACTGCGCACGTAGACCGTCACCTCGCCGGTGCAGATCTGGGAGAGCGCGGCCAGCGCCGAGGAGGCGGTGGCCCCGGCGCCCAGGACGGCCGCCTCGGGCACCTCGGTGATCCCGCGCTCGCGCAGCGCGTTGACCAGCCCGGGGACGTCGGTGTTGTCCCCGGTGCGCCGACCGTCGGCGGTGAACACCACGGTGTTCACCGCGTCCACCGAGCGGGCCGTCGCGCTGACCTCGTCGAGCAGCGGGATGACCGCCCGCTTCAGCGGCATGGTGAGCGACAGCCCGGCCCACTCGGCCTCGTCCAGCGCGGCGACGAACCCGGGCAGCCCGGCCTCGTCGACCTCGAAGCGGTCGTAGCGCCAGCCGTCCAGTCCGAGCGCCGCGAAGGCGGCCCGGTGCAGGTCCGGCGAGAGCGAGTGGGCGATCGGCGAACCGAGAACGGCCGCCCGGTGCTTGCTGGTCAACGCTGCCTCTCCGCGAACTGGCGAACTGTCGTCCGGCCGTGGCTACTTCTTGGTGGTGCAGTGACCGCGCGCCTCGTCGAAGCCCTGCCCGGCCAACTGGCAGTACTCCTTGACGTTGGCGTAGTGCTCCTTGCTCGTCTCGGCGAACCGGGTCTGGATCGGGGACATCGCGATGAAGTACAGCCACTTTCCGTCCGCCGGGTGCAGCGTCGCGTTGAGCGCCTCGTCGCCGGGGTTGGAGATCGGACCGGGCGGCAGGCCCGGGTTGATGTAGGTGTTGTACTTGTTGGACGCGTCGTCCATGTCCTTCTTGTCGAGGTCCTTGCGGTTCAGCGAGTACTGGAGCGTGGTGTCCATGCCCAGCCGGTGGTTGATCTCGCCGCCGGCCGCCAGCCGGTTCTGGATGGTCTTGGCCATCTTGGCGAAGTCTTCCGGGTTGTTGCCCTCGCGCTGGAGGATGCTCGCCTCGATGAGCACCTCGTAGCCGGTCTTCAGCCCCACCGAGGCGGCCTGGGCGTCCAGGCCGGCGTACTTCTCGGTGGCGTTCTTCACCATCTGCTTGAGCAGGTCCTCGGGCTTCATGCCCTCGGCGATGTTGTAGCGGGTCGGCCAGAGGAAGCCCTCGATGTTGCCGTTGGCGTACGGCGGCAGGCCGAGGTCGTTGACCTGGGCCTTGGCGACGCCCGCCGTGGTGCCCGCCTGCAACTTCAGCTTGGTGTCGATGAGGGTGTAGATCTCGGTGGAGTTCTTGCCCTCGGGGACGACGATCGCCGCGCCGCCCGCCTGGGCGAGCAGCTCCTTGAGCGCGGCCGCGGCCGGCATCTCCTTCTTCAGCCCGTAGTAGCCGTACTGGATGGTGCCGCACTTGGGCTCGGCCTTGCAGGCCGCGGAGAAGGCGTCGACGCTCTTGACCACGCCGGCGTTCTTCAGCGCCAGGCCGATCTGCCCGCCGACCGCGCCCTTCTTGACCTCCACCTGGACGGAGCCGGTGCCCTCGCCGGTGAAGTCCTCCGGCGGGCCGAAGTGGTCCTGGTAGAAGCCGTAGCCCCACCAGCCGGCCCCGCCCACGGCGCCGAGCAGCACCAGCGCGACCAGCAGACAGGCGCCGCCGTTGCGGCGGCCCGACTTCTTGCCCTTCTCCTTGCGCTTCTTCTGGGCCTCGCGGGACTCGTCCCGCTCCCCGAGGAAGCCGGCCTCCCCGGCCTCCCCGGCCTCGGCGTGCTCGTCGAGGTAGCCGTCGTCCTCGTGGCGGACGTCCTGGTGGCCGTCCCACTCGTCCGTCCCGGCCTCGCGCGCGGCACCGACCGGGTCGGCGCCGGCCTCCAGCGCGGCGGCCTCGGCCTCCCAGTCGATCCCGTCCGGGCCGGGGCCGGAGGCCGGCGCGGGCTCCGGGGCCGGCTGCCGCCGCCGTCGCCGCGGCGTCTGCTGCTGCTGGGGATCCTGCTGGGGCTGGGCGTGCTGCTGGGGCAGGGGCTCCTGCTGCTGAGGGGTCTGCTGCGGGGGCGCCTGCTGCTGGGGCGCCTGCTGGCCACCGGGGAAGCCCTGCTGGTAGCCCTGCTGCTGCATAGGCGCCTGCTGCTGGGGCATCTGCTGCTGCGGATAGCCCTGCTGCACCTGCTGCTGCGGCTGCACGTACCCCTGCTGGGGGTAGCCCTGCTGCGGCACCTGCTGTTGCACCTGCTGGGGGTAGCCCTGCTGGCCGCCCGGGTAACCCTGCTGCGGCATCTGCGCCTGCTGCTGCTGCTGCTGCGGATAGCCCTGCTGCGCCATCATCTGCTGCTGCATCTGCGGCGTCATCTGCTGCTGGGCGTACCCCTGCTGCACGTCCCCGTACGGCTGCTGCTGGGCCGCCTGGCCCTGCTGCGGGTACTGCTGCTGCCACTGGCCGTCCTGCTGGCCGGGGACCGGCTGCCGGCCGTCGTACCCGGGATCACCGGGGTGCCACGGCTCGCCCTGGGGGCCGTAGCCCCCACCCAGATCGGTCATCGATCCCCTTAACCGACGGTGACGACCGGAGGATCGAACCGGCCGCCCGGGACGACGCGGTCCCGGCTGATTCTCGAACCGGCGTGCTAGCGCAGCGCCTGGAGGGAGACGTTACCGTACCGCAGCCTTACCCCCGCCCGGGCGGACGCACGGTCGGTGAGCGATCTCACCGACGGCACACGACACCGTTACGGTGCCCCCGACACCGTCACGGCGTCCCCGCACCGGCCCCGCCGGCGCCCCCCGGGCCGGAGGACGCCGGGGAGGACGGGTCCGCGGCCGGGGCACCGGGCTTGGCCGCCGCCCGGCTGGCGTTGAACTCGGCCACGTTGCGTTGATGAACGTCGAAGCTGTCGGTGAAGCGGGTGTCCCCCGGTTTCACGGTGACGAAGTACAGCCAGTCCCCCGGCGTCGGGTCCAGCGCGGCCAGGATCGCCTGCCGCCCGGGGTTGGAGATCGGGCTCGGCGGCAGCCCGGGGTGCAGGTAGGTGTTGTACGGGGAGTCCAGCTTGGTGTCGGTCACCGAGGTGTTCAGGGTCGAGCGGCCGAGCGCGTAGTTGATGGTGGAGTCCAGCTGCAGGGGCATGCCCTTGGCCAGCCGGTTGTAGATCACCCGGGCCACCTTGCCCATGTCCTCGGTGTTGTCGGCCTCGCCCTGGACCATGCTGGCCACGGTGATCAGCCCGTACACGCTCTGCCCGAGGTTCTGCGCGACTACGGTGGCGTCGTCCCGGCCGAACTCCTTGCCGGCCCGGTCCACCATCTGCTTCAGCAGGTCGAAGGCGGTGGTGCCCTCGGTGACGCTGTACGTCGCCGGGAACAGGTAGCCCTCCGGGCTGCCGTTGGTGAAGTCGGGCAGGCCGAGTTCGGCGCCCTGATCCTGGGCGGTCTTCCGGGCGGTGCCCTCGGGCAGGTTCAGCTTCCGGTCGATGGCCGCGTAGATCTGGTAGCCGCGCCAGCCCTCGGGGATGGTCAGACCGTTGGCGTTGGCCGGGTCGATCAGGATCGCCAGCGCCGCCGCGGCCGACATCTTCTGCTTCAGCGTGTACGTCCCGGGCTGGATCCGCCCGGCCGCCGCCGCGCTGCCCTTCGCGGCCCGGGTGAAGGCGAGCGAGCTGGCCACCACCCCGTTGCGGACCAGCGCGGAGGCGATCTGGGAGAGGCCGGCGCCCTCCGGGACGGAGACCTGGACGCTGCCGGTGCCCTGCCCGGCGAAGTCGGCGGCGGCCGGGGGTTTGCGCTGCGCCTGGAGCCAGGTGTACCCGGTCAGCCCGATCCCGCCGAACACCGCGATCAGCGCGAACGCGGTGAGCCCGCAGGCCAGTCCGTTGCGCCGTCGGTGCGGATCCGGCGCATCGAAGCGCGGGCGGGGCGCGCCCGGCGGACGGCCCTCCGGTTCCAGCACCGGAGCGCCCAGATGCCCGGGCGTGAGCCCCGGGTGGAAGTCCTGGTCGGTCATGGCTCGCGCCCCCTCGGTGGTCCCGGATCGATCCGGATCAATATGAATCGATGCGAATCGATCCATAACGGACACGGAAGCGAACGAAAAAGGGTCCGTGCGGACGCGTCCGCACGGACCCCTCAAACGGGACGTTAGATCAGACCGGTCAGCCGACCGCCTCGACGCTCTCACCGGGCGGGCGTCCGCTCACCCGTTCGGACTCAAGGGCGGTCTGGAGGATCACCACCGCGGCGGCCTGGTCCACCACCGAGCGGCCCTTCTTCGCCTTGACCCCCGAGGCGCGCAGCCCGTGGGTCGCGGTGACGGTCGACATCCGCTCGTCCACCAGCCGCACCGGCACCGGATAGAGCCGGTCGGCCAGCCGGGCCGCGTACGCCCGGACCTTCTCCGCCGCCGGGCCCTCCTTGCCGCTGAGCGAGCGCGGCAGCCCGACGATCACCTCCATCGCGCCGTACTCGTCGACGATGGCGGCGATCCTGGCCTGCGACTTCACCCCGGCCGGGACGGTCTCCACGGGCGTGGCGAGCACCCCGTCGGGGTCGCAGGACGCGACCCCGATCCGGGCGTCCCCGACGTCGACGGCGATCCGCCGCCCACGCCGGAAGGGCCTCTCCTCCTGCTCCATCAGCTGGCGCGCTCCGCGACCAGGCCGCGCACCGCGGCGATGGCCTCGCCGACCGCGGCCGGGTTGGAGCCGCCGCCCTGGGCGACGTCGTCCTTGCCGCCACCGCCGCCGCCGAGGGTCTTGGCGGCGGTCCGGACCAGCTCGCCGGCCTTGATGCCACGGCCGCGGGCGTCCTCGTTGGTGGCGATCACGGTCAGCGGGCGGTCGTTGGCGACGGTGAAGGCGGCGACCACGGCCGGG
Source organism: Kitasatospora sp. NPDC054768 (assembly GCF_053612025.1). Taxonomy (NCBI): domain Bacteria; kingdom Bacillati; phylum Actinomycetota; class Actinomycetes; order Kitasatosporales; family Streptomycetaceae; genus Kitasatospora; species Kitasatospora sp. NPDC054768. Next base: position 19,433 of record NZ_JBSHBN010000001.1, on the reverse strand, counting down.
CGCGCGCCGAGGCGGCCGCGCACGTCCAGGACCAGCTTGCGCAGCTCGTCCGCGCCCACGCCGTCGGCGACCTGCGCGGCGACCACGGCGATGCCGTGCACGTCCTCGGCCGAGTCGGCCAGACCCGCCGCGGCGGCCAGCACCTTCTCGGCGCGGAAGCGCTCGATCTCCTTCTCGGCGTCCTTGAGCTTGGCGAGCATGCCCGAGATCTTCTCCGGCAGCTCCTCCGGGCGGCCCTTGACCAGCTCGGTGAGCTGGGCGACCACGGTGTGCTCACGGGCCAGGAAGCGGTACGCGTCGGTGCCGACCAGCGCCTCGACGCGGCGCACGCCGGAGCCGATCGAGGACTCGCCGAGCAGCTTCACCAGGCCCAGCTGGGCGGTGTTGCCGACGTGGGTGCCACCGCACAGCTCCTTGGAGAAGTCGCCGATGGTGACGACCCGGACCTCGTCGCCGTACTTCTCGCCGAACATCGCGATGGCGCCGGCCTTGCGGGCCTGGTCCATCGTCATGACCTCGGCGGTGACCTCCAGCTCGCGGCCCAGCACGTCGTTGATCTTCTGCTCGACGTCGACCAGCACGCTGCCGGGAACGGCGGCGGGCGAGCCGAAGTCGAAGCGGAAGCGGCCGGGGGCGTTCTCGGAGCCGGCCTGGGCGGCCGTCGGGCCGAGCGCGTCGCGCAGCGCCTGGTGGGTCAGGTGGGTGGCCGAGTGGGCACGGGCGATCGCCCGGCGGCGCTCGATGTCGATCGTGGCGTACGCCGAGGCGCCCAGCACGACCTCGCCGAACAGCACCCCGCCGGAGTGCACGACGACGCCCGGGACGGGCTGCTGCACGTCGCGGATCTCCACCACCGCGCCGGACTCCAGCCGGATCCGGCCCTGGTCGGCGAGCTGGCCGCCGCCCTCGGCGTAGAACGGGGTGCGGTCGAGGATGATCTCGACCTCGTCGCCCTCGGAGGCGGCCGGCGACGGGACGCCGTCCACCAGCAGGCCGACCACGGTGGCCTCGCCCTCGGTGAGGGCGTAGCCGGTGAAGACGCTCGCGCCGGACTTGTCGGCGACCTCGCGGTACGCGGCGACGTCGGCGTGGCCCATCTTCTTGGCCTTGGCGTCCGCCTTGGCCCGGTCCCGCTGCTCCTGCATCAGGCGGCGGAAGCCGGACTCGTCCACCTGAAGGCCCTGCTCCTCGGCCATCTCCAGGGTGAGGTCGATCGGGAAGCCGTAGGTGTCGTGCAGCTTGAACGCCTGCTCGCCGGAGAGCACCGCGCCGCCGGCCTGCTTGGTCTCGGTGACCGCGACGTCCAGCAGGCTGGTGCCGGCCTTCAGGGTCTGGAGGAAGGCGCCCTCCTCGCCGACGACGACCGTCTCGATGCGCTTGCGGTCGCTCTCCAGCTCGGGGTACTGCGGGGCCATCGCCTTGATCGCGACGTCGATGAGCTCCTTGGCCACCGGCTCGGTGGCGCCCAGCAGGCGCATGTTGCGGATGGCGCGGCGCAGGATGCGGCGCAGCACGTAGCCGCGGCCCTCGTTGCCGGGGGTGACGCCGTCGCCGACCAGCATCAGCGCGGTGCGGATGTGGTCGGTGACCACGCGCAGCGAAACGTCCGACTTGTGGTCGGCGCCGTAGGTGTGGCCGGTGAGCTCGGCGGCGCGGTCGAGGATCATCCGGCTGGTGTCGATCTCGAAGAGGTTGTCGACGTCCTGCAGGATGGCGGCGAGGCGCTCCAGGCCGAGGCCGGTGTCGATGTTCTTGCTCGGCAGGTCGCCGAGGATCTCGAAGCCGTCCTTGCCGTCGCCGTGGCCGCGCTCGTACTGCATGAAGACCAGGTTCCAGATCTCCAGGTAGCGCTCGCCGTTGACGGCCGGGCCGCCCTCCTCGCCGTACGCGGGGCCGCGGTCGTAGTTGATCTCCGAGCACGGGCCGCACGGGCCGGGGACGCCCATCGACCAGAAGTTGTCCTTCATGCCCAGGCGCTGGATGCGCTCCGAGGGCACGCCGATGACGTCACGCCAGATCTGCTCGGCCTCGTCGTCGTCCTTGTAGACGGTGATCCAGAGCTTCTCCTTCTCCAGGCCGTAGCCACCGTCCGCGACGGGGGTGGTGAGCAGGTCCCACGCGAACTTGATGGCTCCTTCCTTGAAGTAGTCGCCGAAGGAGAAGTTGCCGCACATCTGGAAGAAGGAGCCGTGCCGGGTGGTCTTCCCGACCTCCTCGATGTCCAGGGTGCGCACGCACTTCTGGACGCTGGTGGCGCGCGAGAACTGCGGCTTGACCTCGCCCAGGAAGTAGGGCTTGAACGGCACCATGCCGGCGTTGACGAGCAGCAGGGTGGGGTCGTCGGCGACCAGGGACGCCGACGGAACGACGGTGTGGCCGCGCTCCTCGAAGAAGCGCAGCCAGCGGCGGCGGATCTCAGCCGACTCCATTAGTGGTCCTTCCGGTTCGGGGTGCCGCCCCGCGGCGGCAGGGCGCGGCGGGGCGTTTCTTCAGTGGTCCGGGGCGTGGTGCGGGAGCTGCGGGACGGAGGCAGGGCGGCGGCCGGGCTACCGGGCGCCGCCGAGATAGCTCGGTACTGCGGCTCGCCGGAGGGGGGCGGCGCGGAACGCTTCCCCAGGAGGGACCGGCGGTCGCCGCGGGGCTCCACCACGGCGGTGCCGTGCAGCCCGAGGTCGTCCTTCAACTGCTCCTCGCGCTCGGCCATGCCGGCCTGCACGTCCCGGGCGAACTGCTTGGCCAGGTCGCCCAGGTGCAGCGCGCCGCGGGCGGCGGTGCCGGAGAGGCTGTCCGGGGTGAGCCGGTGCACGGCCTCGTTGGCCTTGTTCATGGCCCAGACGGTGGCGCCGGCGCCGACCGCCATCCAGAAGATGCGTCGCACCATGCCGTCAGCCCCTCACCGCGCGCCGGACCCGGGAGAACAGGCCGCTCCTGGGCGCGGTCGCGGCGCGCACCTCGGCCCGGATCAGCCGGGCCAGCTCCTCGCGCTCGCCGGCCTGCGCCGGCACCGGCGGCAGGCCGCCCTGCTGCCGGGCGACGGCCTTGCGCACGCCGTAGCTGAACGCCGCGACCTTCACCAGCGGTCCGCCCAGGGTGGCGGCCACGGTGGAGGAGAGCGCGTTGGCGTTGGCGGCGGCGTCCTGCACGTTGGCGGTGATCTCGTCGACCCGCTCCAGCTGCTCGTTGGCGCTGCGCACCGCGGCGCCCGCGTCGGTCAGCAGCGGAACGGCCTGTTCGGTGACCGCGGAGACCAGGACGGCGGCCTCCTTGAGCACCCGCGAGAGGCGGACCAGCACCACGGCGAGCAGGGTGACCAGGACCGCCCAGAACACGGCGACGAGCAATCCGGCCAGCTCTCCCACGGACACCTTTGCGCGCTCCCTCGCCTTGCAGTTCTCCTGGGCCTGTCAGACAGGCCCCAGCAGGAAACCCTATCGCGCCCAGGCCCGGTTTCCGGACCGGGTTGTTCGCCCGGCGATCCGGTCGGGTGTGCGATCCGCGCGCGTAACCTACCGATCGGTCACCTCGTTCTGCCTGGCAGGCCGTCGCCCGTACGGCCCGACGCACGTCCGGACCCCGACCGGTCCGGCCTGGAGCACGGGGAGCAGCCTTTGGCCGGGGACTGGACAGCACCGCCCGGGGAGCCCGCGGCGGGGCCGCACGGGCCGGAGCCCGGCCGGCTGCCGGCCGAGGTGACCGGCTTCGTCGGGCGGCGGGGCGAACTGGCCGAGCTGGCCGGGCTGCTGGACTCGGCCCGGCTGGTGACCGTCACCGGGCCGGGCGGCGTGGGCAAGAGCCGGCTGGCCCTGCGCGCGGCGGCCCGGGCGGCCGACGCCTTCCCGGACGGCACCTGGCTGGTGGACGTGGCCCCGGTGCAGGACCCGCTGCTGCTCGGCCACGCCGTCCTGGAGGCGCTGCGGCTCGCCGACGGCTCCGCCCGTCCGCCGCTGGACGTCCTGATCGAGCGGCTGGAGGGCCGGCGTCTGCTGCTGGTGCTGGACGGCTGCGAGCACCTGGTGGAGGCCTGCGCCGAGTTGGCCGACGCGCTGCTGCGGGCGCTGCCCGGCCTGCGGCTGCTGACCACCAGCCGCACCACCCTGCGGGCCTCGGGCGAGCACCTGCTGGCCCTCACGCCGCTGCCGGTCGGCCCGGCGCCCTCCGGCCCGGTGCGGCCGGACGCGCTGCCGGACGCGGTGCGGCTGTTCGTCGAACGGGCCGGGGCGGTGCTGCCGTCCTTCGAGGTGACGGAGGCCAACGCGGAGGCGGTCGCGCTGCTCTGCCGCCGGCTGGACGGCATCCCGCTGGCCCTGGAGCTGGCCGCCGGCCGGCTGCGCGCGCTGTCGGTGGAGCAGGTCACCGCCCGGCTGGACGACCGTTTCCGGCTGCTCACCTGCGGCTCCCGGACGGCCCTGCCGCGGCACCGGACGCTGCGCACGACGGTCGGCTGGAGCCATGAGCTGTGCACCGTGCAGGAACGTTTACTCTGGGCCCGCCTGTCGGCCTTCGCCGGCGGATTCGACCTGGAGGCCGCCGAGTACGTCTGCGCCGGCGAGGGCATCGAGGCCGAGGAGGTCCTCGACCTGCTCGACGAGCTGGTCGCCCAGTCCGTGGTGCTGCGCGAGGACAGCGCCTTCGGCGTGCGCTTCCGGCTGCTGGACACCCTGCGCGAGTACGGCGGCCAGTGGCTGCGCGCCGCCGGCGAGGAGCAGCGGCTGCTGCGCCGCCACCGGGACTGGTACTTGGGCGTCGCCACCTGGGGCGAGGTCGAGTGGTTCGGCCCCCGGCAGGCGGAGACCGCCGAGCGCACCGGGCTCGCCCACGGCAACCTGCGCGCGGCGCTGGAGTTCTGCCTCGCCGAGCCGGGCGAGGAGCAGATCGCCCTGCTGCTGGCCGGCACGCTCTGGTTCTACTGGATCGGCTGCGGCCACCTCGGCGAGGGCCGGCACTGGCTGGACCGCGCGCTCGCGCTGGACCGCGAGCCCACCGAGGCCCGGGCCAAGGCCCTCTGGGTGACCGGCTACATGGCCACCCTCCAGGGCGACCTCGGCTTCGCCCGCCCGGCACTGGAGGAGTGCCGCCGGCAGGCCCTGGACACCGGCGACGACCGGGCGCTGGCCTACGCCGTCCACCGCCAGGGCTGCGTCGCCCTGGTCGGCGACGACCCCGACCGGGCCGCCGAACTGTTCGAGGAGGCGCTCTGGCACTACCGGACCATCGGCGAGCTCAACAGCAACGTGGTGATGGCCATGCTGGAGCTGGGCCTGGCCCACCTCTTCCAGGGCGATCCGGACAGCGGCGAGCTCTGGTTCGGCCAGGCCCGCGAGCTGTGCGAGGAGCACGGCGAGCAGTGGGCCTACGGGTACGTGCTCTACGCGATGGCGTACTCGCACTGGCTGGACGGCGCCGTGCAGCCCGCCCGGGCGCTGGCCCGGGAGTGCGTGCGGCTGAACCACCTCTTCCGCGACCGGCTCGGCATCGTGCTGGGCATCGACCTGCTGGCACTGCTGGAGACCGAGCCGAGCGGACCGGGCGAGCCGGGCGAGCCGGGCGAGCCGGGCGACCTGCGCGAGGCCCGGGTGCTGCAGGGGGCCGCGCACCGGATCTGGCGCACGGTCGGCAACCCGTTCCTGGGCTCGCGGAACTTCTTCGGCCCCCACCAGGAGTGCGCCGAGCGGGCCCGGGCCGGGCTGACCGCCCAGGAGTACGAGGAGTGCTACGAGGCCGGGACCCTGCTGGACCTGGACGCGGCGGTCGCCCGGGCGCTCGGCGGCGGGGGCCGGGCGCAGGGCGCAGGGCCCGGAAACGGCGCGGGACCCCCGCTCGGTGCCGCCCGCGCCGGCGCCCTCGACGGCGCGGAATAGTTGAAACTTGCCGATTGCTTGAGGAGGCAAGGAACTGCCCGGAAGGAGCATCATGGCCGTCCACAACGCCGCCAACGAGTACCGCATGGCGAAGTTCTACTTCGATTCCAAGGCGTACACCGACGCGGCGCGCACGCTCGAAGGTGTCCTGGCCGAGGAGCCGACCAACCTCTCCGTCCGGATGCTGCTGGCCCGCAGCTACTTCCACTCGGCCCAGCTCCGCCGCGCCGAGGCGGAGCTGCTGCGGATCCTGGAGGCCGACCCGGCCGAGGACTACGCCCGGCTGATGCTCGGCCGCACCCTGGAGCGCCAGGGCCGGCCCGAGGAGGCCCGCCCGCACCTGCGGCTGGCCGCCGCGATGACCGGCGAGAGCATCTGACGGCAGCGGGAAGGACAGCACGGAAAAGGGGCGAGCCCCCGTCGCCTCGAAAGGCGGCGGGGGCTCGCTCGTGGTGTCGCGAAGAGCGGAACCGGGTCAGCGCGAGTAGTACTCGACGACCAGCTGCTCGTCACAGATCACCGGGACCTCCTTGCGCTGCGGCGCACGGTCCAGGCGGAAGGCCAGGGCCTTCAGGTTGACCTCGAGGTACTTCGGGGTCTGGCCCTCACCCGCGTAGCCACCCTCACGGGCGACCTGGAAGGGGACCTTCTCCTTGCTGCGCTCGCGGACGGTCACCACGAAGCCCGGCTTCATCTGGAACGACGGCTTGTTGACCTTGCCGCCGTTGACCTCGATGTGGCCGTGGACGACCATCTGGCGGGCCTGGTAGATGGTGCGGGCGATGCCCGAACGCAGCACCAGCGAGTCCAGACGGGTCTCCAGGTCGGCGACGAGCGCCTCACCGGTCTTGCCCTCGGCCTTCTTCGCGCGGTCGAACGCGCGCGCCATCTGCTTCTCGCTCAGGTCGTACTGGGCGCGCAGACGCTGCTTCTCGAGCAGACGGACCTTGTAGTCCGAGTTCTGCTTGCGGCCACGGCCGTGCTGGCCGGGCGGGTACGGGCGGGCCTCGAAGTACTTGACGGACTTCGGGGTCAGCGGCACGCCGAGCGCACGCGCGATCTTGACCTTGGGACGCTTCTGGTTCGCCATGAACCAAACCTTCCTTGCTTACGAATACGGCTTCACCAGGTGTTGACGGAGGTCGCATCTCGCGACCCGGAGACAACCCATCGCCGAGGCGATGCGGTCAGCCGCTCTCCGGAGCCGGGCACGAACGTGCTGGTCACACGGACCGGCCCAGAATCTGGGCCGCCCGCGACACCGAAACGGTGCGCGACGCTCCTGGTGCGGGCCCCTCGGAGGGGGCCTACGGCCGGTGTCCCGCTGGTGCGGCCGGTCGGTGGGGTCTCCCCCGCCGCCGTCCCGGGACATGGCACTCCGACCGAGTATACCGGTGGATCACTCGCCCTTTTCCCCGGGCCGCTCCTCGGCCTTCTGCTCCGGCTTCGCGGGCGCCTTCCCGTCCTTCTTCCCGGCCTTGCCCTCCACCCTGCGCTCCCCCCGCAGCCGCCCGCGCGTCCACTCCACCACGTCCGCGTACCGGGCCTCGCCGCCGCGCCTGGTCGGGCGGTAGTACTCCTTGCCGTGCACCGCGTCCGGCGCGTACTGCTGGGCGGCGATGCCCTCCGGCAGGTCGTGCGGGTACCGGTAGCCCTGGCCGTGGCCGAGCTTGCCCGCGCCGCCGTAGTGCGCGTCGCGCAGGTGGGGCGGGACGGCGCCCGCCAGGCCCTGCCGGACGTCCGCCAGCGCCGCGTCGATCGCCAGGTAGGCGGCGTTGGACTTGGGCGCCAGGGCCAGCGCGATGGCCGCCTGGGAGAGGATGATCCGGGCCTCCGGGAAGCCGATCAGGGCCACCGCCTGGGCCGCCGCCACCGCCGTCTGCAGGGCCGTCGGGTCGGCCAGGCCGACGTCCTCGCTGGCCGAGATCATCAGCCGGCGGGCGATGAACCGCGGGTCCTCCCCCGCCTCGATCATCCGGGCCAGGTAGTGCAGGGTGGCGTCCACGTCGCTGCCGCGGATCGACTTGATCAGCGCGCTCGCCACGTCGTAGTGCTGGTCGCCGTCCTTGTCGTAGCGCACCGCCGCCTGGTTGACCGCCGTCTCGGTGGTGGCCAGCGTGATGCTCGACTCGCCCTTCTCCAGCGCCGCACCGGCCGCCGCCTCCAGGGTGGTGAGCGCCCGCCGGGCGTCCCCGCCGGCCAGCCGCACCAGGTGGTCCTCGGCCTCCGCGGACAGCTCCAGCGCGCCCTCCAGGCCGCGCTCGTCGGCCACCGCGCGGCGCAGCAGCGCCCGGATGTCCTCGTCGGTCAGCGACTCCAGGGTGAGCAGCAGCGAGCGGGACAGCAGCGGGGAGATCACCGAGAAGTACGGGTTCTCGGTCGTCGCCGCGATCAGGGTCACCCAGCGGTTCTCCACGGCCGGCAGCAGCGAGTCCTGCTGGGCCTTGGAGAAGCGGTGGATCTCGTCCAGGAAGAGCACCGTCTCCCGGCCGGACATCCCGACCGCCCGCCGGGCGCCGTCGATCACCGCCCGGACCTCCTTGACCCCGGCGGTGATCGCGGACAGCTCCACGAAGCGGCCCTCGACCGCCTGGCTGATCACGTGCGCCAGGGTGGTCTTGCCGGTGCCGGGCGGCCCCCAGAGGATCACCGAACTGGTCGCCGCCGGGCCCCGCGAGCCCGCGACCAGCCGGCGCAGCGGCGAGCCGGGCTTCAGCAGCTGCCGCTGCCCCGCCACCTCGTCCAGGGTGCGCGGACGCATCCGTACGGCCAGCGGCGCCCGGCCGGGCTCCCTGGTCTGGCGTTCCTCGGCTGCGGCGGTGAAGAGGTCCGGTTCGTCCACACCGGAAGCCTATGCGAGGCCCCGGACAGCCCGGCAAGGCACGCGACGGGCCCCGCCCTACTCCAGCCCGGCGGCGTGGTCCGGGACGTACTTCTGCAGGTCGCGCGGGGGCCGCTGGTAGCCGCGCGACGCGGGGCGGGGCGGCAGTTCGACCTGCCGGGCCTTGATCTCGCGGTACGGCACGGTGGACAGCAGGTGGGCGATCATGTTGATCCGGGCCCGGCGCTTGTCGTCGCTCTCCACCACGTGCCAGGGCGAGTCCGGGGTGTCGGTGTGGATGAACATCTCGTCCTTGGCCCGCGAGTAGTCCTCCCAGCGGGTGATCGACTCGACGTCCATCGGGGAGAGCTTCCAGCCCTTCATCGGGTCGCCCAGGCGGTCCCGGAAGCGCCGCTCCTGCTCGGTGTCGCTCACCGAGAACCAGTACTTGCGCAGCAGGATGCCCGACTCGGTCAGCATCCGCTCGAAGGTCGGGCACTGGTGCAGGAACTGCCAGTACTCCTCGTCGTTGCAGAAGCCCATCACGCGCTCGACGCCCGCGCGGTTGTACCAGCTGCGGTCGAACAGCACGATCTCCCCGGCGGCCGGCAGGTGCTCGACGTACCGCTGGAAGTACCACTGGGTCTTCTGCCGTTCGGTCGGCGTGGGCAGCGCCGCGACCCGGGCGATGCGCGGGTTCAGGTACTCCGTCACCCGCTTGATCGCTCCGCCCTTTCCGGCGGCGTCGCGTCCCTCGAAGACCACCACCAGCCGGGCGCCCTCGGCCCGCACCCACTCCTGGAGCTTCACCAGCTCCTCCTGGAGCCGCAGCAGCTCCCGCTCGTACGGCTTCCTGGCCAGTTTCCCCGGCTTCCCGGTCCGCCGCTGCTCGGCCACCCTCGGGTCCTCCGTTCGGTCGAATGCTGATGAGCATTCACCGTAGGCGCCGACGGCCGGATCCGCAGGTCGGCGAGGCCGTGGCGACCGGGCCGGTCTCGTGGACCGGCCCCGGGAGAGGCGCCCGAGGGAGCGGCGCTCGGGGTGGGGCAAGAGCCTGGAGGCAGGCTCTATACGGCGACGAAGGGCTCGGGGTAGCGGCAGAGCCCGCGCGGGGCACCGTCGTACGCCGCCAGCGGCAGCGCCTGGAAGTACGCCTCCGGCACCTCGAACGGGCCGGTGACCTCGTGTCGCCCGGCCGGCGCGAAGCCGAACCGCCCGTAGTACTCCGGATCGCCGAGGACGACCACGAGCTTCTCGCCCGCCTCCTCGGCCGCCGCCAGCACGGCCCGGACGACCAGCTCGCCGACGCCCCGGCGCTGCCACTCGGGCGCCACCGCGACCGGCGCGAGCGCCAGCGCCTTGCCGTCGCCGACCCGCAGCCGGGTCAGCAGCGCGTGTCCGATCACCAGCCCGGCACCGTCGACCGCCACCACGGACAGCCCGGGCAGCCAGGCGGGATCGCGGCGCAGCGCGTCCACCAGATCCGCCTCGTCCGGCCCCGGGAACGCGGCCATGTGGACGCGTCTGGTCGCCGGGACGTCGTCCGGACATTCGACTCTCGTCGTGACCTGCATTGAGTCAACCCTCCCTGTGTCACACACCGTTGTGGACCGGCCCCGGACGACGGGCGAGCCGTCCGGGGCCGTTGCAGGTTAGCGGATGACGCGACGTCAGGACTTGGGCTGAGCCTCGCCCTTGGCGTCCTCGCGGACCTTCGGCTGGGCGTCCACACCGGCCTCGCGACGCTGCGCCGGGGTGATCGGGGTCGGGGCGCCGGTCAGCGGGTCGCCGCCGGTGGACGTCTTCGGGAAGGCGATGACGTCCCGGATGGTGTCGTACCCGCCCAGCAGCGTGACGATGCGGTCCAGGCCGAAGGCGACGCCACCGTGCGGCGGCGGGCCGTAGTTGAAGGCGTCCAGCAGGAAGCCGAACTGCGAGGCCGCCTCCTCCTCGGAGAGGCCGATCGCGTCGAACGCCCGCTTCTGCACGTCGCGCTGGTGGATACGGATCGAACCGCCGCCCAGCTCCGAGCCGTTGAGGACCAGGTCGTAGGCGTTGGAGAGCGCCGAGCCCGGGTCGGTGTCGAAGGTGGCCAGCGACTCCGCGGTCGGGGCGGTGAACGGGTGGTGCACCGCGTGCCAGCCCTGGAACTGTCCCTTGTCGTCCTCGATCGGCTCGAACATCGGGAAGTCGACGACCCAGAGGAAGGCCCACTGGGACTCGTCGATCAGCTCGCAGCGGCGGCCGATCTCCAGACGGGCGGCGCCGAGCAGCTCCTGCGAGGCGCGCTCCTTGCCGGCCGCGAAGAAGATCGCGTCGCCGTTCTTGGCGCCCGCGGCGGCGGCGAGGCCGGCCAGGTGCTCCTCGGAGAGGTTCTTGGCGACCGGGCCGCGCAGCTCGCCGGTCTCGGCGTCGATGAGGACGTAGGCCAGGCCCCTGGCGCCGCGCGCCTTGGCCCAGTCCTGCCAGGCGTCCAGCTGCTTGCGCGGCTGCGAGGCACCGCCGGGCATGACCACGGCGCCGACGTACGGGGCCTGGAAGACGCGGAAGTCGGTGCCCTTGAAGTACGCGGTCAGGTCGGTGAGCTCCTGGCCGAAGCGGACGTCCGGCTTGTCCGAGCCGTAGCGGCCCATGGCGTCCGCGTAGGTCATCCGCGGCAGCGGGTTGGGGATCTCGTAGCCGTGGACCTCGCGCCAGACGGAGCCGATGATCTTCTCGCCGAGGGCCAGGATGTCCTCCTGGTCGACGAACGAGGCCTCGATGTCCAGCTGGGTGAACTCCGGCTGCCGGTCGGCGCGGAAGTCCTCGTCGCGGAAGCAGCGGGCGATCTGGTAGTAGCGCTCCATGCCGGCCACCATCAGCAGCTGCTTGAACAGCTGGGGCGACTGCGGCAGGGCGTACCAGTGGCCGGGCTGGAGGCGGACCGGGACCAGGAAGTCGCGGGCGCCCTCGGGGGTGGAACGGGTGAGGTACGGCGTCTCGATGTCGAGGTAGTCGTTCTCCTCCATCACCCGGCGGATGATGTTGTTGACCTTGGAGCGCAGGCGCAGGCCCTTGGCCGGGCCCTCGCGGCGCAGGTCCAGGTAGCGGTAGCGCAGCCGGACCTCCTCGTTGACCGTGCCCGGCTCGTACTCGGCGACCGGGAAGGGCAGCGGGGCGGCCTCGGAGAGCACCTCGATCGCGCTGACGACGACCTCGACCGCGCCGGTCGGGATGTCCGGGTTCTCATTGCCCTCGGGGCGGACCCGGACGTCGCCGACGACCTTGACGCAGTACTCGGCGCGCAGGCCGTGCACCGAGTCGAGGTCGCGGACCACGATCTGCACGGTGCCGGAGGCGTCGCGCAGATCGATGAAGGCGACGCCGCCGTGGTCGCGGCGGCGGGCGACCCAGCCGGCCAGGGTGACGGTGGTGCCTGCGTGCTCCGGGCGGAGCGTGCCCGCGTCGTGCGTGCGGATCACAGCTGCTTCTCCTTCAGGGTGGTGACGAGTGCGTCGAGGGCGACGGGGGCCTGTTCGCCGGTGCTCAGGTCCTTGAGCTGGACGACGCCCTCGGCGAGGTCCCGGTCCCCGGCGATCAGGGCGAAGCGGGCGCCGGACCGGTCGGCGGACTTCATGGCGTTCTTGATGCTCTTGACGCCGAAGGCGAGGTCGGTGGCGACGCCGGCCCGGCGCAGCTCGACCACCTTGGCGAACAGGATGTTCTTGGCCTCCTCGCCGAGCGCGACGGCGTAGACGGAGGTGGCGGCCGGCAGGTCGAGGTCCACGCCCTCGGCCTCCAGGGCCAGGAAGGTGCGGTCCACGCCGAGGGCCCAGCCGACGGACGGCAGCGCGGGGCCGCCGATCATCTCGGACAGGCCGTCGTAGCGGCCGCCGCCGCCGATCGCGGACTGGGCGCCGAGGCCGTTGTGCACGAACTCGAAGGTGGTGCGGGTGTAGTAGTCCAGGCCGCGGACCAGCTTCGGGTCGTCGACGAAGGCGACGCCGTTGGCGGTGAGCAGCTCGCGGACCTTCTCGTCGTACGCCTTGCACTCCTCGCACAGGTAGTCGCGGAGCATCGGGGCGTCGGTGAGCTGGGCCTGCACCGACTCGCGCTTGTCGTCGAGGACGCGCAGCGGGTTGATCTCGGCGCGGCGGCGGGTCTCCTCGTCCAGGTCCAGGCCCGAGAGGAACTCGATCAGGGCGGCGCGGTAGACCGGGCGGCACTGCTTGTCGCCGAGGCTGTTGAGCAGCAGCGAGTAGTTGCCCAGGCCCAGCGAGCGGAAGGCGTCGTCGGCCAGGATGATCAGCTCGGCGTCCAGCGCCGGGTCCTCGGCGCCGATCGCCTCGGCACCGACCTGGGAGAACTGGCGGTAGCGGCCCTTCTGGGCCCGCTCGTAGCGGTAGTACGAGCCGGAGTACCAGAGCTTGACCGGCAGGTTGCCCTGCTTGTGCAGGTTGGCCTGGAGGGCGGCGCGCAGCACCGAGGCGGTGCCCTCCGGGCGCAGCGCCAGCTCGTCGCCGCCCTTGGTGGTGAGGGTGTACATCTCCTTGGAGACGATGTCGGTGGACTCGCCGACACCGCGGGAGAACAGCTTCACGTCCTCGAAGACCGGGGTCTCGACGTAGCCGTAGCCGGCCCGGCGGGCGGGCGCGGCGATGCGCTCGCGGATCGCCAGGAACGTCGCGGAGCTGGGGGGCAGCAGGTCGTAGGTGCCCTTGGGGGCGGTGAAGGTGCTCAACTTCTCTTCCGTCACATTCCTCGTCGCGGGAAAGCCGGGGCGCCGGCCGCCCCCGCTGCCTGTCGGAGGTAGGGGTTGGTGGCGCGCTCGCGGCCGATGGTGGTCTGACCGCCGTGGCCGGAGAGGACCACGGTGGAATCGTCGAGGGGCAGGCACACCCGGGCCAGCGAGTTCATGATCGCCGCGCTGTCCCCGCCCGGGAGGTCGGTACGCCCGATGGAGCCGGCGAACAGCAGGTCGCCCGAGAACAGCACCGGGGGGAGGTCCTCGGCACCGGGCGTCCGGAAGGTCACCGACCCCCCGGTATGGCCCGGGGCGTGGTCCACGGTGAGCTTCAGGCCGGCCAGCTCCAGCACGCTGCCGTCGGTGAGCTCGCGCACGTCGTCGGGCTCGCCGACGGTGAGCTCGCCCATCAGCTGGGTGCCCAGGGAGCGGCCGAGCGCCTTCTCCGGGTCGGACATCATGTACCGGTCCTCGGGGTGGATCCAGGCCGGGACGCCGCGGGCGCCGCAGACCGGGACCACCGAGGCCACGTGGTCGATGTGGCCGTGGGTGAGCAGCACGGCGACGGGCTTCAGCCGGTGCTCGCGGACCATGTCCTCGACGCCGCGGGCCGCCTGGTGGCCGGGATCGACGATGACGCACTCCTCGCCCGCCGCCGGAGCGACCAGGTAGCAGTTGGTGCCCCAGGCTCCAGCGGGGAATCCGGCGATGAACACGCGCGTCCTTCGGGTGTGCGGCGGTCGGCTGCGGCGGCTACCAGTGGTGATCGCTGCCAGTGGTGATGTAGGTGCAGCCTACCGGCGCCGCGGGTCCGGTTGCGAACCAGATAGCGGTGACGGGGCGCGGCGGCCCGGCAGGTTCACCGGGTTCTTACAGGCCCGGTCCCTACACTTGGCCGCCGAGGGATGCGATGATCCGCTCCGGAATCCATCCACTTTTCCCGCACATCCGTAGGAGACACGGCCGGTGGTCAGCAGCGAACAACGGCGGCGGCAGCTCGCCCGAGACAAGTACGAGCGCCAGTTGGAGCGCCGGGTCGCGGCCGCGGCCGCACGCAGGCGGCGCAACACGATCCTGGGCGCCTCGCTCGCCGTCGTGGTGCTGGCCGGCGGTGGCACCCTGATCGCCACCGGCGCGTTCAGCTCGGACGACAAGGGCGACAAGAAGGCCTCGGCGAACAGCGCCCAGGCGGCGCCGACCAGCACCGACGAGCCGACCACCCCGACCCGCAAGCCGGTCGAGGGCTGCGCCGCTCCGGCGCCGGGCGCGCCCAACGGCAAGCAGTGGCAGGCCGAGCCGCCCATGACGATCGACCCGAGCGGCTCGTACGCCATGACGCTGGACAGCAACTGCGGCAAGGTGACGATCGCGCTGGAGGCCGCGAAGGCCCCGCACACCGTGAACTCCTTCGCCTTCCTGGCCGGCGAGCAGTACTTCGACCACACCAAGTGCCACCGGCTCACCACCGACGGCATCTTCGTGCTCCAGTGCGGCGACCCGACCGCCAGCGCGACCGTCCCGGGCGGCACCGGCGGCCCCGGCTACAAGTTCGCGGACGAGAACCTGACCGGCGCGACCTACCCGGCCGGCACCGTGGCGATGGCCAACTCCGGCCCGGGCACCAACGGCAGCCAGTTCTTCCTGGTCTACAAGGACACCAAGCTGCCGCCGAACTACACCCCCTTCGGCAAGATCACCGGGGGCCTGGACGTGGTGCAGAAGATCGCCGCCGCGGGCACCCTGGAGGGCTCGCCGGACGGCCACCCGATGGCCGACGTCACCTTCAACTCCGTTACGGTGGCGAAGGGTTGACCTACTCCGGGGCCCTGCGGGGGCGGCCTGCGCGCCGTCCCCGCAGGGCCCCGGACCGAAATCGCCCGGCCCGGATGCGGACAGCACCGGTCCCGGTCGCCTATGTTGGCGTTGTATAGGGTGCCCGCACCCGCCTGGCCGTCACCCTCGGCAGCAAGGCACGGCGGACGGGGACGGCGGACTCTTTCGGTCCGTCGCACATCAACTGTGGACGACGGACGCGCGCCGCCCCGGCGCGGGCGCGACGTCATGTGGAGGACGCGCTATGAGCAGCGACCCGTGGGGCCGTGTGGACGAGCAGGGCACGGTCTACGTCAGGACGGCCGACGGTGAACGCGTCGTCGGTTCCTGGCAGGCCGGCTCGCCCGAGGAGGCCCTCGCCTACTTCGAGCGCAAGTACCAGGGCATCGAGGTGGAGATCGGCCTGCTGGAGAAGCGGGTGCGCACCACCGACCTGGCCGCCAAGGACGCCCAGACCGCGCTGGAGCACCTGCGCGCCCAGGTGGTCGAGGGACACGCGGTCGGCGACCTGGAGGGCCTGGCCAAGCGGCTGGACACGCTCGCCGGCGAGATCGAGAGCCGGCGCGAGGAGCGCAAGGCCGCTCGCGCCAAGGCCCAGGACGAGGCCCGTACGGCCAAGGAGGCCCTGGTCACCGAGGCCGAGCAGCTCGCCGAGTCGACCCAGTGGCGGGAGGCCGGGGACCGGCTGCGCGCCCTGGTGGACACCTGGAAGGGCCTGCCGCGGCTGGACCGCAAGAGCGACGACGAGCTGTGGCACCGCTTCTCGCACGCCCGCTCGGTCTTCTCCAAGCACCGCAAGGCGCACTTCGCCACCCTGGACGCCGAGCGCGAGAAGGCCCGGCAGACCAAGGAGGCGCTGGTCACCGAGGCCGAGGCGCTGTCCTCGTCCACGGAGTGGGGCAGCACCGCGGCCGCCTACCGCGACCTGATGGCGCGCTGGAAGTCCGCCGGCCGGGCCCAGCGGGACATCGAGGACGAGCTGTGGGCGCGGTTCCGCGGCGCCCAGGACGTCTTCTTCCAGGCCCGCTCCTCGGTGTTCAGCGAGCGGGACGCCGAGCAGGTGGAGAACCAGAAGCTCAAGGAGGCGCTGGCCGCCGAGGCCGAGGCGATCCTGCCGATCACCGACCTCAAGACCGCCAAGGCCGCGCTGCGCGAGGTCAACGAGCGCTGGGAGGCCATCGGCCACGTGCCGCGCGAGGTCCGTCCGAAGCTGGACGGCCGGCTGAACACGGTCGAGCGGGCCATCCGCGAGGCCGAGGACGCCGAGTGGAGGCGGTCCAACCCGGAGGCCAAGGCCCGCGCGGCCGGCATGGTCGGCCTGTTCCAGGCCAAGGCCGACAAGATCCAGGCCGACCTGGCCAAGGCCCGCGCGGCCGGCAACGCGTCCAGGACCGCCAAGCTGGAGTCCGAGCTGGCCGGCGTGCAGACCCTGCTGGAGCAGGCGCACCGGAGCCAGGAGGAGTTCAGCGGCTGACCGCCCCGAGCGCTGAACGGCGAAGGCCCCCGGGAACGCTCCCGGGGGCCTTCCGCGTACCCGCGCGCTACTTGCGGGCGGAGGTGACGCGGTAGACGTCGTACACGCCCTCGACGCCGCGCACCGCCTTGAGCACGTGGCCCAGGTGCTTCGGGTCGCCCATCTCGAAGGTGAAGCGGCTCATCGCCACCCGGTCCCGGGAGGTCTGCACCGCCGCCGACAGGATGTTGACGTGCTGGTCGGAGAGCACCCGGGTGACGTCCGAGAGCAGCCGGGAGCGGTCCAGCGCCTCGACCTGGATGGCCACCAGGAAGACCGAGGACTGGGTGGCCGCCCACTCGACGTCGATCATGCGCTCCGGCTGCTGGCTCAGCGCCTCCACGTTGACGCAGTCGGCGCGGTGCACCGAGACGCCGTTGCCGCGGGTCACGAAGCCGACGATCGGGTCGCCGGGCACCGGGGTGCAGCAGCGGGAGAGCTTGACCCAGACGTCCTCGACGCCCTTGACGATCACGCCCGGGTCGCCCTTGGCCCGGCGGCGCGCCGCGCGGCGGTTGTCGTGGGTCGGGGTGGCGGTCTCCGCCAGGTCCTCGGTCGCCCCCTCCTCGCCGCCGAGCGCCTGCACCAGCTTCTGCACGATGTTCGGCGCGGCGACGTGGCCCTCGCCGATCGCGGCGTAGAGCGAGGAGATGTCGGGGTAGCGCATCTCGTGGGCCAGGGTGACCAGCGAGTCGCCGGTCAGGATCCGCTGGATCGGCAGGCCCTGCTTGCGCATCGCCCGGACGATCGCCTCCTTGCCGTGCTCGATCGCCTCCTCGCGGCGCTCCTTGGAGAACCAGGCCCGGATCTTGTTGCGGGCGCGCGGGGACTTGACGAAGCCCAGCCAGTCCCGGGAGGGTCCGGCGTTCTCCGCCTTGGAGGTGAAGACCTCGACGGTGTCGCCGTTCTCCAGGGTCGACTCCAGCGGCACCAGCCGCCCGTTGACCCGGGCGCCTATCGTCCGGTAGCCGACCTCGGTGTGCACCGCGAAGGCGAAGTCGACCGGGGTGGCCCCGGCCGGCAGGGCTATCACATCACCCTTGGGGGTGAAGACGAAGACCTCGTTGCTGGCCAGGTCGAAGCGGAGCGACTCCAGGAACTCGCCCGGGTCGGCGGTCTCCTTCTGCCAGTCCAGCAGCTGTCGCAGCCAGGCCATCTCGTTGACGGCGCCGGCCTTGTCCTCCTTGCGGACCTGGGTCGGGGTGTCGGTGCGGACCTTGGACGCCCCGGCCACCGCGCGCTGCTTGTACTTCCAGTGCGCGGCGATGCCGTACTCGGCCCGCCGGTGCATGTCGAAGGTGCGGATCTGCAGCTCGACCGGCTTGCCCCCGGGACCGATCACCGTGGTGTGCAGCGACTGGTACATGTTGAACTTGGGCATCGCGATGTAGTCCTTGAACCGCCCCGGCACCGGGTTCCACCGCGCGTGGATGGTGCCCAGCGCCGCGTAGCAGTCGCGGACGGTGTCGACCAGGACCCGGATGCCCACCAGGTCGTAGATCTCGGCGAAGTCCCGGCCCCGGACGATCATCTTCTGGTAGACCGAGTAGTAGTGCTTCGGCCGGCCGGTGACGGAGGCGGTGATCCGGGCACCGCGCAGGTCCGCCTGGACCTGGTCGATGACGGTCGCCAGGTACTCGTCCCGCTTGGGGGCGCGCTCGGCGACCAGCCGGACGATCTCGTCGTACATCTTGGGGTAGAGGATCGCGAAGGCGAGGTCCTCCAGCTCCCACTTGATGGTGTTCATGCCCAGCCGGTGCGCCAGCGGGGCGTAGATCTCCAGCGTCTCGCGGGCCTTCTTCTCCTGCTTCTCCCGCTTGAGGTAGCGCATCGTGCGCATGTTGTGCAGGCGGTCGGCGAGCTTGATCACCAGGACCCGCGGGTCCTTGGCCATCGCCACGACCATCTTGCGGACGGTCTCGGCCTGCGCGGCCTCGCCGAACTTGACCCGGTCCAGCTTGGTGACGCCGTCCACCAGCAGGGCCACCGAGTCGCCGAAGTCCTTGCGCAGGGTCTCCAGGCCGTAGTCGGTGTCCTCGACGGTGTCGTGCAGCAGCCCGGCCATCAGGGTCGGGGCGTCCATGCCGAGCTCGGCCAGGATCGTCGCGACGGCCAGCGGGTGGGTGATGTACGGGTCGCCGCTCTTGCGCTTCTGTCCGCGGTGCCACTTCTCGGCCACCGCGTACGCCTTCTCGATGTCGCGCAGCAGCGCCGGGTCGGCCTTGGGGTCGTTCGCCCGGATCGAGCGGAACAGCGGCTCCAGGACGGGGTTCAGCACGCTGGAACGCTGGCCGCCGAGGCGGGCCAGGCGGGCGCGCATGCCACCGGTGGAACCGCGGCCGGAGGGGCCGAGCGAACGCGAGGAGGTCGGCGCCGGGCGTGCCGGGGTGGCCCCCGAGGGCGTGGGACGGTCTTCGGGGGCGGCCGCTGCGGCCGTGGGCACAACCTCGTCGGGCAAGGACAACTCCTCGGGGCACCGGGGCCGGCCCCTGCCGGGGCCCGGACGTTCGGGGACAACCGGGAGGGGATGAATCTTCATGGTACCGAGCCGGGCGCCGGGGTGTTCATCCGGCCGGGCCAGGAAACGGGAGGACGGGCGTGGGATGTTCCGGACGCCGGCCTCCCGCCGGATGCGTCAGACCGTGAGCACCGTATACCCCGGTGCGCCGGCCCGGTGGCCCGGCA